>JANOFD010000683.1:0-2168 GCA_031413455.1 Rhodobiaceae bacterium | reverse complement strand
GAACGAGACGGTGATGACAAGCAGACTGAAGAACAGCGACGGTCCCACTTCGATCGCGGCGTCGATCACGGCTTGCGTCCGGCTTTCGCCTGGCTTCATGCGCTCGATATGCTTGTGCGCGTTTTCGATCATGACGATGGCGGCGTCGACCATGGCGCCGATGGCAATCGCGATGCCGCCGAGGCTCATGATGTTGGAACTCAGGCCCAGTACTTTCATGCCGGCAAAGGCGAGCAGCACACCGACGGGCAGCATGATGATGGCAACCAGAGCGCTGCGCACATGCAGCAGGAAGAAGATGCAGATAAGGGCAACGATGAGGCTTTCTTCCGTCAGCGTGCGCTCGAGTGTCGCGATGGCGCGGTTGATCAGGTCGGAGCGGTCGTAGACCGGGGTGATTTTCGTGCCTGCGGGAAGGCTTGGCAGAATGCCGTCGAGGGCGGTCTTCGCGGCGGCGATGACGTCGATGGTGTTCGCACCCTGGCGCTGGGCGACGATGCCGGATGTGACCTCGCCTTCGCCGTTGAGTTCGGCGACGCCGCGCCGCTCGTCGGGGCCGATCTCGACGCGCGCCACATCGCGGATGGTTACGGGGACACCGCCAACCGATTTCAGCATGATTTGGCCGATGTCATCGGCGCTCTTGAGATAGCCGCGGCCACGCACGGCGTGTTCGGTCTCGCTGAGTTCAACGACGCGGCCGCCGACATCGCGATTGCTGCCGGTGATCGCCTTGCGCACATCGTCGAGCGACAGGCCCAATGCCAGAAGGCGCTTGGGATCAACGACGATGTTGTATTGCTTGACCAGGCCACCGACGCTTGACACTTCGGCGACGCCCGAGGCTTTGGCGGCGGCAAAACGCACGTACCAATCCTGCAGGGTTCGCGTTTCGGCGAGGTTCAGGGTTGGGTGCTCGATGGCATATTGATAGACCCAGCCCACGCCGGTCGCGTCTGGTCCCAATGCGGACGTTACGCCTGCGGGCAGGCGCCTGGCTGCGGCGTTCAGATATTCGAGGACGCGGCTGCGGGCCCAATAGAGGTCGACGCCGTCGTCGAAGATCACATAGACGAAACTGACCCCGAAATAGGAAAAGCCGCGCACGGCGCGCGACTTCGGCACGCTGAGCATCGCGGTAGTCAACGGATAGGTGACCTGATCCTCGACCACTTGCGGCGCCTGGCCAGGAAATTCCGTATAGATGATGACTTGCGTGTCCGAGAGATCGGGGATCGCGTCGACCGGCGTCGTCAGTACGGCATAGACGCCCGCGAATACCGCCAGTGCCGTGCCGATCATCACCAGCAGGATGTTTCCTGCCGACCAGCGGATGAGCGCGGCGATCATGGTTTGAAGCCCTGCAAGGCTGCGCGCAGATTGCTTTCGGAGTCGATCAGGAAGGTCGCCGAGGTGACGACAGTCTCGCCTTGCCTGAGTCCGCTTGTGACTTCGACCATGCCATTGGCGCGGCGGCCTGGCGTGATGGCGCGCGGTTCGAAGAGGCCTTCGCCGCGCGCGATCAGCACGATTTGGCGGGCGCCGGAGTCAATCAGAGCGCTGTCTGGCACGGTGAGGACAGGTTTGCCCGCAGGCGCTGAAACGTTGACCGACGCGAACATGCCGGGCAACAACAAGCCGTCTTTGTTGGCAAGTTCGATGCGCAGTTTGGCGGTGCGCGTTGTCATGGAGACTTCGGGATAGACGAAGGAGACTTTGCCTTGGAATGTTTGGCCTGGATAGGCGTTCAGTGTGATGCGGGCGCTGGCTCCGCGCCTGGCAATGCCCAGCGACAGTTCCGGTGCTTCGGCGATGACCCAAATGTTGGACAGATCGGCGATGCGATAGAGCACGGTTCCTTCTTCGGCGTGCAGGCCTTCGACGGCCGCTTTCTCGAGCACGGTTCCACTGTGCTGTGCTACCCAAGTGATATGGCCGCTGGGCTGGCGTGTGCGGATCAGGCGGGCAATTTCGGCGTCCGGAACTTCGTAGAGGCGCAAGCGCTGATAGGCGGAAGATTCGGACCTGGCGTTGGTTCGCGCATAAACGTCTCCCAGTTCCTGTGAAATTTCTTTGGCCCCGAGTGCCAGGGCCAGCGTCGTTTCCTGCTGCAGGATGAAGGGGCTGTGGATGTCGAACAGTGGTTGGCCGGCCCGCACCTTTTCGCC
>JANOFD010000682.1:0-5110 GCA_031413455.1 Rhodobiaceae bacterium | reverse complement strand
CGCGACGGCTGGGTGGCCGGGACAAGAGCCCGGCCATGACGAGGGCGGGGTTTGTTGCTGCAGGTCATAATTTCCGGCCGTTGGTGTAAGGGAAGTAGCGGCTTTGCGTGAGTCCTTGTTTCTTCTGACACAGTGCAGAGGTAAACAACGCTACACACTTGTGCTTGATCACGCGCTCTAGTCTATTAGGCAAGCCTCACCTTTCGCATCAGGAGAACCCTATGACTATCGGCATCGTCGCAACTTTAAAAATCAAACCCGGCAAGGAAGCTGAATTCGAGACTATTTTCCGCGAGTTGCAGATCATTGTTAACAAAGACGAGCCTGGCGTGATCCAATACGAAGTCTTCAAGTCGAAGAGCCAAGCCTCTACCTACATCGTTATGGAGCAATACAAGACTGAGGCCGATCTCGCCGGACATCGCACGACGCCGCACATGGCGGGCGCCGGACCCAAACTCGGCGCTGTTCTGGATGGCCGCCCCGGCATCGAAATTCTTGAAAAAGTCTGAGGAGTAACCGCGCATGGACATGAGCTTCAACAAGGCGGATCTGAAGTTCCGCGACGATGTGCGCGCCTTCATCGCTGAAAAATACGACGAGGACCTGCGCCGCAAAATGTCGTTTTCCAAGAACGGCTATCTCGACAAGGCAGGCCAGCTCAAATGGCAGAAGGCGCTCAATGATCGCGGTTGGGCGGCGGTGAACTGGCCAAAGGAACATGGTGGCGCAGGATTCACGCCCAACGAAAAATACATTTTCGACATTGAAATGGCCGCAGCCGGTACACCGATCGTCAGCCCCATGGGCTTGAAGATGGTGGCCCCCGTCATCATGGCGTTTGGCAATGACACGCAGAAGAAGCGGCATTTGCCATCCATCCTCAGATCAGACATCTGGTGGTGCCAAGGCTATTCCGAACCGGGGTCGGGCTCCGACCTTGCCAGTCTGCAAATGCGCGCCGAAGACAACGGCGATCACTACATTTGCAACGGTTCGAAAATCTGGACCACGCACGCGCAATGGGCGGATTGGATTTTTTGCCTCGTGCGCACGACACCAGGTCAAAAGCCGCAACAAGGCATCTCATTCATCCTGATCGATATGAAAACACCCGGCATCACCGTCAGACCGATTGTCACCATTGATGGCCCGCCTGACGACGAGCAGGAGATCAATCAGGTCTTCTTCGACAATGTCCGCGTGCCCAAGGAAAATCTCATCGGCAAGCAGGACGAAGGCTGGACCTATGCCAAATATTTACTCGAATTTGAGCGCGGCAACGCCTATGCGCCCGGCCTAAAGCGCTCGCTCAAGAAAGTGCGATCCATCGCTGCCGCTGAAGGCTCGAATGGCAGCAAGCTCATTGAGGACGCCGAGTTCCGCCGCAAAATCGAGGACGTCGAAATCCAACTTCGGGCACTGGAATTCACCGAAATGCGATTCTTCTCGAAAATGTCGACTGGGCAACGTCCTGGAGCAGAGTCTTCGCTCTTCAAGACGCGCGGCACCGAGCTGCAACAGGCGATCACCGAACTTGCCCTTGAAGCGGTGCAGTATTCAGCGATGCCGTTTGTGCAAAACCCCTGGGCCAAGACCAACGAACCTTGGCCGCAGCCCGATTACGCCGTCACCACCGCGCCGTATTATTTCAGCTTGCGCAAAGCCTCGATCTACGCTGGCTCCAACGAAATCCAACGCAACATCATGGCGAAGATGGTGTTGGGTTTGTGAAGGTTGCCATCATCACGGGTGCGTCACGGGGCATCGGCGCGGGCGTTGCCAAAGCGCTCGCCAACCAAGGCTACAAGGTCGCTCTGGTGGGGCTTGAAGGCGATTTGCTGCGCCGCAACGCCAAGGCCATTGGTGACGGTGCCATCGCCTTCGAAGTCGATGTCACTGACCGTGTGTCGATGGGCAGCGCCTTCGAGGGAACGCGCGAGCGTTTCGGCAGTATCGACGTTGTGGTCTCAAACGCCGGTATATCAAACTTCGATCTCTTGCGTACGATGTCACCGGATCACTTTCGTCGCGTCATGGCGGTCAATGTCGAAGGCACCTTCAACGCAATCCAGGCGTCGCTTCCGCATCTTATGGAGTCCAAAGGCTACTTCCTCGGCGTGGCTTCGATGGCCGCCGCATCGGCGCCGCCCGGCATGGCGGCCTACGGCGCCAGCAAAGGTGCGACTGAAAACCTTTGCAACACACTCAGAGCCGAAGTCGCTCACTTGGAAGTCGATGTTGGCGTTGCCTATTTCGGTTGGCTCGATACAGATCTGGTGCGAACGGGCGGCGAGCACAAAGGTTTCACCTATGTGCGTCAGCATTTGCCGGGACCCTTAAGGGCCATCGCGCCACTTAAAATGGCGATAGACGCCATTGTCCGCGGTGTCGCCAAACGCAAGCGGATAATTCTGGCGCCCGGTTGGCTTCGCTTGGGTCTCGCGCTGCGGTGGTTTGTGTCCAGCAATCCGGCGGCATTCAAAGCTCACATGCCCGAAATAGAACGCCTTTGCGCTGATGAACTTTTGAAACGCGGCGGAGCCAACGCTGCGATGATCACCGATCCTTTGAGAAGCTGACACGCTAATTCTGATAATTCGCGTGAGGGGCGATTGCCAAGGCGTGTAATGCACGTGCGCGGGTACTTTACCATTCCCGGTTGAATCCATACGCTTGGCGACGTGAAACAACAGAAGGGCGGCACAAGCGATGGCGACGCGACCAACGGCTTACAGAGGTTCCGGCGGAACTCTGGCCTCGATGGCTGCCGTCTTTCAGGACTTTGGCCGCGCCTGGCTTGGCTATGCACTTACCGCGCTCGTGATTGCCTGCATCACCAATGGCATTTACCGAATCCCGCTGTGGCAAGTGGCAGACGTAACGTTGGCGCTGATGCTTTTCTTCGTCGGGCTGATTGCTTCGCTTACTGTGATGGCCGGGATTATTGACATTGTGGGCGGAGAAATTGGCGTCGCTCTCGCTCGTATCATCGGCCTGGCCCTGCTTGTGTTCCTGCCTTTCGCGGCGATCAGTGGCTATGTGGTTTATGGCTGGCTTGGCGGCGGCAGCATCGCGGGCACGTCGTTCGTCTATGACGGGTTCGTCGGTCTGCTTGTGCATGCTTATGAATTACTGGCCAAAAGTGCGGGAGATTTCCTTGGTGTCATCGCGACAGTCAAAACGCCAGAAGGTTCCGCGACAAAGACAGATCTCAAGCGCTTACTCGATTACATCATGATCGCCAGCGTATTGATTGCCATGGCGGGGCTTATGATCGGGCGAACACGTGCCGCTTTCACCGCCGACGGCACGCTTGGTGCAAACCTCTTTCCTGTGTGGCGTGCGGCAACGATGCCTAGTTTCCGCTGATCCGCGCAAAGAACTTTTGCGTTTGCTCGCCGCCCATGAAATAGGCTTTTGAGCCCGTCATGTCCGAGATCTTCGACCAGTTCTCGGCGACGCTTTCTGCTGTCAGGTTTTGCTGACCCAGGAAGGCGCCGTTGGATTCGAAAATCTGCGCCACAGCAAAGGCGCCACCACCTGCGGCCAAAACCACACCTGTCGGCGCGTCTTCGCTGACCAGATAGATTACGCCGGGTGTGACGAACTCGGGTTTCAGTGCTTCCAGGGCCGCTGGTGGCATGAGGTTTTCGGTCATGCGCGTACCGGCAACGGGTGCCAGAGCGTTAACCCGGATATTGTCCTTCTGCCCTTCAAGCTTCAATGTGTTCATGAAGCCGACAAGCCCCAGTTTTGCCGCGCCGTAATTCGACTGGCCGAAATTTCCATAAAGCCCGGACGACGACGTGGTCATGACGATGCGGCCATATTGCTGGGTTTTCATTGTCTCCCAGCACGCCTTGGTCACCTTGACTGATCCCACAAGATGCACGTCAAGCACGAACGTAAAGTCCTTGATCTCCATCTTGGTGAAGCTCTTGTCGCGCAGCACACCAGCGTTGTTCACGAGAATGTCGATGCGCCCGAACGCCTCGAGCGTCTGTTTGATCAGCCCCGCGACGCCGGCGTCGTCAGTCACCGAAGCACCATTGGCAATCGCATCCCCGCCAAACGCTTTGATCTCCTCGACCACTCTCTTGGCCGCATCCGACGATCCGCCTGAACCGTCAACCGTGGCACCCAGATCATTGATGACGACCTTGGCCCCGCGCCGCGCGAGTTCCAAAGCGTGCGCGCGGCCCAATCCACCGCCAGCACCGGTTACAATGGCGACTTTTCCGTCAAAGCGTATGGACATGAGAATTCCTCAGATTGCTGCAGTTGCGAGATCGTGAGCTTTTAGACCTGCTTGGCGAGCAAAATCAACCCGGTTCAAAGCTTAACGCCGAAGCGTGCGGCGAACACGATTGTGACAAGGTAGAGTGCTGCGGTGAGCGCGCATGAGATTGCCAGAGCCGGCCAGAACGTCACGCCCGATCTCAACATGGCGGGCAGCGCCAGAAACATGGGCAACGAAGGTAGCACATACCAAAACGTCGCCTCGGCATGATCGGCAATGCGTGCCGTGTCGCCGGTTTCACGCCACAGCCAGATGATCGCTAGCAAAGAGACCAACGGCAACGAAGCTACAAGCGCCCCGAACGCCGGACTGCGCTTGGCGATCTCCGACACGATCATGATGATAATACCTGAGAGCAACGCCTTAAAGACCAGGTACCACATAGGATGTTAACTTTCCACCGCCACCACGACTGGCTTGCGGCCGCGGATTGTCAGGGCGATGCGGCCGTGTTTGAGTTCCAGCGCTGCATTCCCAAAAATCTCGCGCCGCCAGCCTGAGAGGGCAGGCACGTCGGCGTTGTCGTCGGCGGCGATTTGGTCGAGGTCCGACGAAGACGCGATGAGTTTTTGCGCCACGCCGTGCTGCTCGCACTGAATTTTCAACAACACCCGCATCATGTCCCCAAGCACCGGCGGAACCGCGACCGGCGGCCCACGATCAATGTCAGGCACGGCGGAGGCCGGCAGCGCCAGCCCCGCCTTTACCGCATCGACTAAACCTTGCGCTCCGCGCGAGCCGGCAAAGCCCCGCGGGATACCGCGAAGATTGTCGAGGTCATCGGTCGTGACCGGACTTTGCGCTGCG
>JANOFD010000681.1:0-4467 GCA_031413455.1 Rhodobiaceae bacterium | reverse complement strand
CGGGCGGAGGCAAGCGTCAGAACCGGGCGAAGGCGCTTGCCGCCCGCCGCGATAAGGTAGCTCGACAGGTCCGGGATGGTCGCGACGGGGCTTGCCGCCCGCTCAGCCAGCAGGCGCTCGACATCGGCAAGCTCGGGCGCCAGCAGCGCCATCAGCCGATCCATGGGTGTGGATTGGGGCGCGGATGGCGACGGGGCTGGCGGCGCGTCTTGCTTCTGGACCTCGGCGTGCAGGGCCAATTGGTATCCCTTGCGCTTGCAACACGACTAGAACGTCCATTGCTGATATAGGATAATTCTGGCGTGAGAAGCCTTTCAAGCGTCAGGTTCCCGTCCCACCAATAGCGTGGCAAGTTGTCGCGAGAATGATTGAAGTCCTGCGTACAAACAACCCTGTCCGGCTCGACTACGCCGTGGTCCTGCTGACGCGCGCCGGGTGCCATCCCTTTGTGGCTGACCGGTTCATCGCGTCGGTGGAAGGCGGCATATCCGCGTTCGAGCGCCGGATTCTCGTGCCCGATGAATATGAGCGTCGCGCCAAACAGGCGCTGGAGGAGCTCGACCAGGCGCTCGACGACGAGCCGGATTTCGATGCGGGTGATGAACCCGCGTGACCCGTCCGGATATTACGCATGACCGGTTTCTCGACGGCGCCGTGACCATCGTGCAGCCGGCGGAGGGCTATCGCGCCGGGATGGATGCGGTGCTGCTGGCGGCTTCGCTGGCAGCGCGCGAGGGTGAAACGATCGCCGAAGCGGGGTGCGGGGCTGCCGCTGCCTTGCTGTGTGCAGCCCACAGGCTGGGGGGGTGCTCGCTGACAGGGTTCGAGCGGGAGCCCGGCGCGCTTGCGCTGGCGCAGCGTGGGGTTGCCGCCAACGGGCAGCAAAAGCGCGTGACCCTGGTCGAGCATGATGTAGGCGAACGGCCCGACGAGCTTGAAAACCGCTTCGACCAGAGCTTCAGCAACCCGCCTTACTTCGAACCGGGGGCCGTAAGGGCGCCATCTCCGGGTCGGCAGGCCGCCTATCTGGCGGATACGCCGCTCAAGGCCTGGGTCCTGTTCCTGCACCATATCACCCGGCCGGGGGGGCGGATCACGATGATCCACAGGGCGGCGGCGCTGGGCGACCTGCTGGAGCTCCTAGGGCCGCGGACAGGGCAGATTGAGATCCTGCCGGTGCGGCCGGCGCCGGGGGTTGCGGCGGGCAGGGTGCTTGTTCGTGCGCGCAAGGGGCTGCGCCGGGGGCCGGTGACCCTATATGAAGGACTGGCGCTGCATGACGTAGCCGGCGGGCCTGGCACATCACGTGCGGCGGAGGCGCTGCGCGGCGGCGCGCTGGAGTGGAAGTGAAGGGAATACAGTCTTGGGCGGCGTGATCCTGTTGCTGATTCTGGTGCTGCTGATCGCCGTGCTGATCACGCCAGCGCTGCGCGCGCGCCGGAAGCAGGCCGAGCCGCCCCCGGAGGCAGGCCCCGACACGCCACCGCACGGGGTGGTCGTGCACAAGCTGGACGATCATCGCAAGTCCAGGTCGGGGGCCGACGACACGCACAAATCCTGACTGCGCAATGACCCCCAGATACGCCGCGACAAACTGGCCTGCCAGGATGCGCTCGGAGCTCAGCGCCCTTAAGTCCACGTCAACGCGCGGGGTGGAGCCTTCAAGTCATGGAAATACTGATTCAGGCCATATCGCTGCTTGTCGCTTTCGGCATTCTCGCCGTGCTCGCCGTGCGGCCGAACGATAGCCGCCGCTAGCGCCTGGCGAGGAAAGTTGATGAGTGTGAATTTCCTGCGCCGGGCGGCGCGCCCAGGACGAATCCATCGTCCAGGTGACAGCCACTGCCAGTCGCACTAGGGAAAAGCTCCTGCATGAGACTGCCATGACGACATCAGCACGCACCAGCCAGAAGCCCAGAAGCTTCCAGGAAATCATCCTGAAGCTGTCCGCTTATTGGTCATCGAAGGGCTGCGCGATCCTGCAGCCTTACGACATGGAAGTAGGCGCCGGGACGCTACATCCAGGTACGACGTTGCGCGCGCTGGGGCCGAAGCCATGGTACGCGGCCTATCCGCAACCCTCCCGCCGCCCGAAGGACGGCCGTTATGGCGAGAACCCCAACCGGCTTCAGCATTACTACCAATATCAGGTGATCCTGAAACCGAACCCACCGGATATCCAGGACCTCTATCTGCAGAGCCTCTACGAGATCGGCATTGATCCGAGCGTGCACGACATACGCTTTGTCGAGGACGACTGGGAGAACCCGACTGTCGGCGCGTGGGGGCTGGGCTGGGAGGTTTGGTGCGATGGCATGGAGGTGACACAGTTCACCTATTTCCAGCAGGTGGGTGGGATTGATTGCCGTCCGGTGTCGGCCGAGATTACCTACGGCCTTGAACGGTTGGCGATGTATGTGCAAGGCGTCGATAACGGTTTCGATCTTGCCTACAACACGATGAACCGCCAGTCGACGGATTTCATGTCTTGGGGCGACGTCTATCATCAGAACGAAGTCGAGCAGTCCGGCTACAATTTCGAACACGCGACAACCGAGGCGCTGTTCCAGCATTTCAAAGACGCGGAGGCGGAGTCGCAGAAATTGTTGTCGCGCAAAGTCGGACGCAGTGCCGCGCATGAAAACTGGCGCCACGTCTTGCCCGCCTATGAACAATGTATCCGTGCGAGCCACACGTTCAACCTGCTCGACGCGCGCGGCGTGATCAGCGTGACCGAGCGCCAGGCCTATATCGGCCGGGTGCGGGCGCTGGCAAAAGAGTGCGCGCAGGCCTGGGTCGATAGCCCGCAAGGCGTGACGCTCGGTGCCGGCATGAGCGGGATGGGACGCTAAATGCCCCAACTTCTCCTCGAGCTCTTCTCCGAAGAAATTCCTGCGCGGATGCAAGCGGCGGCGGCGCGCGATTTGGAGCGCCTCGTCGTCGGCGCGCTCACCGATCGCGGCTTCTTGAACGAGGGTGCGCGCGGGTTTGCTACGCCGCGCCGCCTCGCGCTCGTCATCGAGGGCCTGCCCGCAAGCCAGTCCGACGTCAGCGAAGAGCGCAAAGGCCCGAAAGTCGACGCACCCGACGCCGCGATCCAAGGCTTCCTGCGCTCCACCGGTCTCGCGAAAGAACAACTGAAAGTCCAGAAAGACCCGAAGGGCGATTTCTATCTTGCGGTTACCGAACGCAAGGGCCGCCCGACGCCTGCCGTCATTGCTGAAATTGTCCCCGAAATTATTCGTGCGTTTCCGTGGCCCAAGTCGCAACGCTGGGGTGCGGGTGACCTGACCTGGGTGCGGCCGCTGCATTCGATCCTGTGCACGTTTGACGGTGAGGTGGTGGCGTTCGAGATTGGCGGCATCAAGAGCGGCAACAGCACGCGCGGTCACCGGTTTCTGGGCAATGACACGATTGGCGTGCACCGCTTTGATGACTATGTCGACAAGCTCAAGCGTGCGCATGTAATCTTGAACGCGGCAGAACGCAAAGAGCAGATCGTGCATGAGGCCAAGCAGCTTGCCCACGCGCAGAATCTGGAACTTATCGATGACGGCGCGCTTGCCGATGAAGTGGCGGGGTTGGTCGAATGGCCGGTGGCGCTCATTGGCCAATTCGACAAAGCCTTCCTCGACGTGCCGCAAGAAATCCTGATCTCAACCATGCGCGCGAACCAGAAATACTTCGCGCTGAGAAACCCCAAGACGGGTGGGCTCGCAAACAAGTTCGTCGTGATCTCGAATATGATCACCAAGGACGGCGGGAAGAATGTGTTGGCTGGCAACGAACGCGTGCTGCGGGCGCGGCTGTCGGACGCGAAATTCTTCTGGGACCAAGACAAAAAGCGCACGCTCGAAAGCCGCGTCCCCGAACTCAAACAAATAGTCTTCCATGCCAAATTGGGGACACAGTTCGAGCGTGTGGGGCGCATCGAGGCCCTCGCCGGTGAAATCGCCAAACTCATCGGCGCCGACGAACAGAAAGCCCGCCGCGCCGCCCGCCTCTGCAAAGCGGATTTGGTGTCGGGCACCGTCGGCGAATTCCCCGAAGTCCAAGGCGTGATGGGCCGCTACTTCGCGCTCCACGACAAAGAAGACCCCGAAGTCGCCGACGCCATCCGCGACCACTACAAGCCGCAAGGGCAGGGCGACGACGTTCCGACTGCGCCAGTCAGTATTGCTGTTGCGCTGGCGGACAAAATCGACACTTTGGTTAGTTTCTTCGCGATTGATGAGAAACCGACCGGCTCCAAGGATCCATTCGCTCTTCGCCGCGCAACGCTCGGCGTTGTTCGCACCATTCTTGCTTCCTCTCTTCGATTGTCGTTAGGCAGGGCGACAAACGCGGCGCTCGAAGGTAACAAGATCGCCAAAGCAGTTGTGAAAACCAAAGCTGAGACTCAGGCTCCAGCGGCTGAGACTCTGCGCGAGACCGTGGCGCGCGTTTTGCGAACGATGAGGCTGCTTG
>JANOFD010000680.1:0-3868 GCA_031413455.1 Rhodobiaceae bacterium | reverse complement strand
CTGGCGATAGAACTTCCACAAGGTACAGTTGTGCCGGACGGCGCGGTCTATCTGGTGGCGCACACGCTCTATGGCGGCCTGCACAATCTGGCGAAGTGCATTCAGATTCCGATTGTCAACCGGGTCGACTGAGGTGTGATGCTGGAAGAGTGCCGGAAAGCGTCGCAGCAGACGCCGCCATGCCATCAGCCAATTGCTTCACACGGACTCCAGCGCTTTCTGCACTGACTTCGGCGCGCGCGAGATCACAGTCAGATAGGCGCGCGCCGAACCTTCCGGTTGCCGTTTGCCCTGCTCCCAATGGCGCAACGTATTGACGCTGAAGCCGAAGCGCGCGGCGAATTCTTCTTGCGTCATTTTTAGACGCGTACGAATAGCGCGCACGTCGACCTCATCGGGCACATGAACCCGATAGCGGCGCACATCGGCTGTGCCGCGCGCGTAGCCGAGCGCTTGCTCCAGGCCCCGCGTGATGCTTCTTGCGACTGTGCTCATTGCAATTTCCTTTTGATTTTTGCGCGATAGGTTTCTGCGATGCTCTTGGCCAGTTGTTTGAATCCATCGCGCTGCTCCTGAGTCAGATCGTCCTGCCGGTTCTTCGCATACGCTGTCAGCGCAAAGAGCGGCAAGTTGGCACTGTGATAGAAATAGATCACACGCGCACCGCCGCGCTTGCCTCTACCCTCTAAGCTCCATCGCAACTTGCGCACACCGCCGGTACCGGGGATTAGGTCGCCCTCCGACGGATTGTGAGCGAGGTGGTCGACAAGCAGAGTACATTCATCCTCACTCATCAACTTCCGTGCCGACGACAAAAACTCTGGCGTTTCAACGACGGTGATGGGTGGTGATTGAGGCATAGTGGATACTAATCCATTGGACTAGTCAAGACAAGACGGATTCGCGCGCCAGGATTTCGGCGCCGCCTTGTTTACGGCGGGTCAGCGAGGTGGAGCAAGCGGGGTTCATTTGAAGCTATTACGCGGATTTCTCAAATGCGCCGCGCGATTTGAGCGAGTGGCAAAGTTTCGTCACCGAGCAGCTGACGGCGGCCAAGAAACTGGCGTCAGTGAAGACGGCGCTGACGATTCGGCCGTCGAAGCGCGAGCCGGGTGTGCCGGTCGCGGTTTAATGCGTCGCGTCAGCGCGCGATCCCATACTTGGCCAACTGAGTTTCGATGTCCGGGGCCAATTCTTTGGCGTCCTCGATATCTGAATTTCCGCCCGAGACGTCACCATTTTTCAGCTTGATCAAGCCGCGGCCGAAGAGCGCCCTCGCGGATTTCTTGTTCCGCCTCAGGCCTTCGTCGAAGTTGGCCGATGCTTCCGGCAGGTGACCGAGTTTGAAGTGAACAAACCCGCGCTCAGCATAGAGCGGGCTAACGAAGGGGAACGAGGCGATCGCGGCATTGCATTTTTCGAGGGCCTGTTCGAGGCGTCCTACCCTGAATAAGACGATGCAACTATTACCGCTCGCCTCCATGTTCTTGGGATCCAATTTAAGGGCGGCATCGAAATCGGCGAGCGCCTTGTCCGGTTCGCCCTTGGCGAGACAGGCAAGACCGCGTTCGGACCAGAAGTTTACCTTCGTCGCGTCGAGTTTGATGGCGAGCGTGTAGTCCAGAATCGCACGGTCATAGTCGTTTGCATAGTAGTGGATGAGCGCGCGACCGCGCGCGAGGGTGGCGTCGTCGGGCGCTGCGGCCATCGCTGAGGTGTAATCGGCGAGGGCGTTCGGGACATCATGTTTTTGTCGATAGGCGTCGCCGCGGCCGCGATAGGCCGGCGCAAACTTCGGACTCAACGCGACCACTTGGGAGAAGTCGTTGATGGCTTTGTCCGAATCGTTGCTCTGCAGATGGGCTTGCGCACGCTGAAAATACAGCAACGCGAGATCGTTGCCCTGATAGTGGTCGGACCGGATCGCTTGCGTGCAGCCATCAATAACCTGCTTCACCGTCACGAAGGGTGAGAAGTTTTCGCCCCGCCCCTGACACGCGCGCAGCGCCGCGCCGTCGTCCGCCCACGCCGGGTTCGCGGCGGCGAGGGCCAGCCCGCAAGCGACTGCAAAAGATATCTTCCAAGCGTTCAATATTCTGCCCCCCGAAGCTACTTAAACTCCACCTTTGCGATTTCGTAGGTGCGGCCGCCTGATGGGGTGTTGACCTCGACGGTGTCGCCGGATTTCTTGCCGATGAGGGCGCGGGCGAGCGGCGAGGAGAGCGAGATGCGGCCCTTGGCGAAGTCGGCCTCGATGTCGCCGACGATCTGATATTTCGATTTCTGGTCGGTGTCTTCGTCGATCACCGAAACCGTGGCGCCGAATTTTACGACCTTGCCTGAAAGCTTGGAGACGTCGATGACCTGGGCGCGGGAGACTTTGTCTTCAAGCTCCATGACGCGGCCTTCGATGAAGCTTTGGCGTTCCTTGGCCGAATGATATTCGGCATTTTCGGACAGGTCACCGTGGGCGCGCGCTTCCGAGATCGCCCTGATGATGGCCGGACGCTCCACCCCTTTGAGGTGCTTGATTTCCGCTTCAAGGCCTGCAAAGCCCTGAGCGGTCATGGGAATTTTTTCCATCGTCTTGCTCTGACTTTCTCAGTCGCGCCTGTGTGACAACAAAATTCCAAGGGCCTTGGCGGCGCGACCGGCCAAAGCCTCTGTTAAAATTTGCAAAAATCGCTCGCTGGAGTTCTGCAGCGCAGCCTGCGCTGGAGTTTTCCCCTCAAGCGCCAGTTGGCTAATATAGCAAATGGGCTCAGAAATTTCAAGAACGGATCGCTGGGCCGTCTGCAACAAAGTGTTGAAATTTCAATAGGTTAACTTACATAAGATTGGAGGGGCGCTACTTCCAACGTGGCGGTGCGCAACGCCGAGATCGATTGAACGGCGGCGGCGGCGCCGGCAATAGTCGTGTAATAGGGGATTTTTTGCATAAGCGCCGTGCGGCGGATCGAGAGCGAATCCTTCAGGGCCTGAGCGCCCTCGGTGGTGTTGAAAACGAGATCGATGCTGCCGTCCTTCATCGCGTCGACGATGTGCGGGCGGCCTTCGTAAACCTTGTTGATGCGGGTAATGGCCAAGCCCTGTTCAATCAACAAAGTGGCCGTGCCGCCGGTGGCGACGATCTTGAAACCCATCTCGATGAGTTTGCGCGCGGGTGAGATAATGGCCTGCTTATCGTCATCGCGCACGGAAACGAAAACCGTGCCTTTGTCAGGCAGCGTGAGACCGGCCGCGATCTGGCTTTTGGCGAAGGCGCGTTCGAAGGTTATGTCGATGCCCATGACTTCGCCGGTCGACTTCATTTCGGGGCCGAGCACGACATCGACGCCGGGGAAGCGGGCGAACGGCATTACCGCCTCTTTCACCGACATGTGTTTTGGCACTTCTTCTTTCAGCTTGAAGGACGAGAGTGCTTCGCCAGCCATGACACGCGAGGCAATGGCTGCAACCGGAATGCCCATCGCCTTGGCGACGAAGGGTACTGTGCGGCTGGCGCGCGGGTTGACTTCGAGGACGTAGATCTGTCCGGCCTGGACGGCAAACTGCACGTTCATCAGCCCCACGACGTTGAGTTCGCGGGCCAGTGCTGCGGTCTGGCGGCGAATTTCGGCGATGGTTGCCTGATCAAGCGAGTAGGGCGGCAACGTACAGGCGCTGTCGCCGGAATGAACGCCCGCCTCTTCAATATGCTCCATGATACCAGCGACGAAGACCGTGTCCCTGTCGGCGATGGCGTCGACATCGACTTCGACGGCGTTGCGCAGATACTGGTCGATCAAGACCGGGTCGTCGCCGGAGATCTTGAAGACGTCGGTTTGTTCGAGCGTTTCGATCATGTGCTCTTCGTCGCGCACGATCG
>JANOFD010000679.1:0-4982 GCA_031413455.1 Rhodobiaceae bacterium | reverse complement strand
AAGGCCGTTTCAGCACCGCCGACTCTGGTGGTAAATCCATTTCCAGAATCGCCATCTGGAAATGATAGGTTGTCTCTCCATCTTCGGTGTCCTTGGAGATCACACCAATGAACTCATCGCCAACATTGACCTCGACGGAGTCGGACTTGCTGGGCCGGGATTCGATCTTGATCGTGTCCAGGCGGAAAAGCGAACGGAGGTATTTCTCGACGCGCAGGATTTCAGTCTTGTCCACGATACTTGAAGCTCCAAATGAAAATGGTAACGAACAACCGGGACTTTAATCCTCAACCAGGTAACCCTGCAACCACAAGCGCCCAGTAATTTCATCCCCAGGCTTTGGAATATAGCCGGACGGCAAGACGTGTTCGGCTGCATAAAGCGCCACATCGACCATGCTTTGACCGCTGCGCGCAACAGTCACCCGCATGCGATAGACGATCCCGGTATCCACCCGCATCGGATAGACATGCTGCACGGTGGCGCGGAACTCATAATCGTCGCTGGCCCCACTGCGCGAGGGTTTCAGAACATCCGGCGGCACAATGGTCTCGGAATCTTTGACGACGCGCAAACCGTAAGGCCGGGCGGAATAGGCGAGTGCCGACAAGGCAAATTGATAACTTTCGCCAACCCGGTAGTCGCCGCCATTCTTGAAAAACAGGGAATCGAAAAATGAAAGCTCCGAGCCATCTTCAGTGCGCCCGCGGATCTGCCCCTCGGCACCCGAGCCCACAGACGCAATATGTTCGACGGTCACTGGATGCGTGATTGCACCGGCGGCAAATGGAAACGCCGTCAGCACACAGCCAGACGCCGTCTTGCGTTCGGTCAGCAGCAACACCATATGCCGCAAGTCGCCGTCGCCTTCCGCCATCGCCGTCAACGTGTCGGCCTTGATGCCGTTAGGCATCGCGCGTTCCTCGGGCAATTCGATTTGGGCGATAATGGTCGAATTCGCAACGACATCTTTCAGGCGCGCGCGCAGGGCGTCGGGCGCATCGGGATAAAGTGAAGCCCAATGCGTCGCATGTGCATCAATCACTGCGCCGTTTTTTTCCATTCGCGTCACTAGGCACGCTTCTGTGGTACTTGGCAAGAGCGTGCTATGCTCGCAAAGTTCGCGCACCTCTCGCGCCCAAAATATCGCCAAGATATCGAATGACAAACGCACCCATCGAATCATATTATCGCGCGACAGCCATCGGACAAATTGCGCGCCCTGCCTTGCACGGGGATCTGCATGCGGATGTGTGCATCATCGGCGCTGGCTACACCGGCCTCTCCTGCGCGTTACATCTGGCCAATGCCGGATTGAAAACAATCGTGCTCGAAGCCGAACACGCAGGTTTCGGCGCATCAGGCCGCAACGGTGGCCAAGTAATCACCGGACAGCGTGTCGATCAAATCGAACTCGAGCAGCGCTACGGCCAGACTCAGGCGCACGCACTTTGGGATCTGGCAACAGACGCTAAATCACTTGTGCACGAACTGGTAGCTGCGCACACGATCCAGTGCGACGTCAAGCCGGGCCACATCACCGCCGCCGCAAAAACGAAGCACGCAACTGAACTCAACGACTATGTTGAATTTCTTGCAAAGAATTACAACCAGCAATCGGCCCGCTTCATTTCTGAACGTGAAATGCCAGCCCTCGTTGCATCATCGAACTACAAAGGCGGCATGTACGACACATCCGGGTTCCATCTCCATCCCCTGAACTACGCACTTGGACTTGCCCGCGCCGCAGACGAAGCAGGCGTCACAATTCTGGAAAACTCGCGCGTCGCCAAAGTCGAACCGGGTGGAAAAATTCACCTCACCGCCCAATCCGGAACCGTGAGCGCAGACTTCGCGGTCTATGCCTGCAACGGCTATTTGGAGAATTTGCACAAAGGCCTCGCAGCCACGATCATGCCGATCTCCAACTACGTAGCGGCCACCGAACCCTTGGGCGAAGCGCGCGCCCGCGCCCTCATTCCTTCCGGCGCCGCCATTGCCGACACAAAATTCGTCCTCGACTACTATCGAATATCCGCCGACCATCGCCTGATCTTTGGCGGCGGCGAAACCTACGGCGCCACAGACGCGGCCGATGCAGCAAGCATTGTGCGCCCCTGCATCGTCCGGGTGTTTCCGCAATTGTCCGATGTCAAAGTGGAATTCGCCTGGGGCGGCAGACTGGCGATCACCAGACCACGCCTGCCCCATATCGGGCGCCTGGCACCAAACCTTTACTTTGCCCAAGGCTATTCCGGCCAAGGCGTTGCCATCGCGACACTCACCGGAAAGATTATTGCCGGGGCCATCGCCGGACAGGCCTCAAAGTTTGACCTGATGGCAAGCCTGAAAATCCCACCCCTTCCCGGCGGCGCGCGCTTTCGCATGCCATTACTCAAGCTGGGTCTGCTCTGGTACGCGTTGCGCGACCGTTTGGGTTAATAAAATTTTTTTCTCGACCTCGGATTTATTTTGTGAGAATCTGGGGTCCTGGTTTTCAACTTTTGAAAGGAGGTGATCCGATGTCGAGTGAGATTTTGGCGCTACAACAGAGCCTGATGGTCATTTGGACGCCGGAGCAACCTCTGGGATCTGCCTGACCTAAGCAAGATCGAAAGATCTGGGCTCGTCATTAGCCCATCTCACGGAGGGCCGCTGCAAAGCGGCCCTTTTTGATTCCAGCAGCTGCAAAGCGGTTTCTATATCTGATAATCCCCCGAATACTCTTCGATCAGCTGGTTCATCTCGTGCGACGGCTTATCGCAACCCGCGCAGCCGATCACTTTTGCGGGGACACCGGCCACCGTGCAGCGTTCGGGCACCGGCGCCAACACCACACTTCCCGCACCAACGCGGCTATAGGCGCCCACTTCGATGTTGCCCAGGATTGTCGCATTCGCGCCGATCATAACCCCGCGTCGCACCTTGGGATGGCGGTCTCCCTGTTCTTTGCCGGTGCCGCCCAGCGTCACGCCGTGCAGCATCGAGACATCGTCTTCGATCACCGCCGTCTCGCCAATGACCACACCGGTGCCGTGATCGATCATGACACCGCGGCCGATTCTCGCCGCCGGATGTGCGTCCAGGCTGAACACCTCTGATATGCGGCTCTGGAAATGCAGGGCCATGGGCTTGCGTCCCTTCAGCCAAAGCCAATGCGTCACGCGGTAAGCCTGAAGGGCATGAAAGCCTTTGAAAAACAAAAACGGTTCGACATAGGTATTCACCGCCGGATCGCGCTCGAATATCGCCGAAAGATCGGCGCGCACGTCGTCGCCTAGGCTGGGCGCATCGGCGAAGGCTTGGTCGAACACCTGCCGCAACTGCATCGGACCAACATCATAATTCCCAAGTTTCTGCGCCAGATGATAGGACAGCGCTGCTTCCAGACGCTCATGATTGAGGATGGTCGCGTGCACGAAACTGGCGAGCGCCGGTTCCGCCGCCGCCATCCGCACAGCTTCCTCGCGCAGGTCCGACCACACTGGGTCGCAGGTCGCGAACATTTCAGCAATAACGGGCATTGAGCGCTTTTCCATAAAGACCATACTAGCACACATGGTACCGATCCCACAGCCATTCAAGCAAACTTGGCTAGCCCGATTAACCGCGAGAGTCCCCGCAATGAACGAACTTAACGTTGCCGCCCCGCAAACCTTGGAATTGCTGCAAAGCCGCCGCTCGGGCTCGGCCAAACGGATGACCGGCCCCGGACCTTCGTCCGATCAAATCCGCACCCTGATTTCCTGCGCCACCCGCGTGCCCGACCACGGCAAACTCACGCCATGGCGCTTCATCATTTTCGCAGGCGATGCCCGCGCCAAATTCGGAGAAGTTCTCACCCACGCATTGGCATCAACCGAACCTGAAGCCAACGCCGAGCGCATCGCCCAAGAGCGCAATCGCCTGATGCGGGCCCCCGTCGTCATCGCAGCCATAAGCCATGTGCGTTCAGCCCTTCCCATTCCCGAATGGGAACAATCCCTTTCAGCCGGGGCGTCGTGCCAAACTTTGTGCATCGCAGCCCACGCCATGGGCTTCGTCGCCAACTGGATCACGGAATGGTACAGCTATAGTCCCGTTGTTCGTGAAGCACTCAGCCTCAACCCCAATGAGCGCATCGCGGGTTTCATTTACATTGGCCACCCGGCTGAACAGCTGATTGATCGTCCCCGCCCTGCATTCGAAAGCATCGCGGCGTATTATCCCTCAACCTAGCGGCCGCTCGTAAACCACTGCGTTCCAGAACTTCGCCCGATGACGCCCGCCGTAACGCTTCCAGCCGCGCTTGTTCAAATTGCGCCCGACCATCGCGTTGAAATAGCCGTGTGCCACAAGCACCGCGATGCCATCTTCCTGAGCCACGTCTGACAACATATCGACGGTCTTGATCGCCCGGTCTTTTGCGTCCCCGAAATCCTCAATGCCGCCGTGATGCCCCGCATGCCACGCCAGCCGCGCCACGATCGCCCAAGCTGCAGGCTTCATTCGCACCACCGGCAGGCGCGGCGATTTCAACTGCGCCTCCATGAATAGCGGGCTGTGCTGCACTTCGGCGTGCGGCGCAACGGCCTGCGCGCTTTCCCGGGCGCGGGGACGGTCCGAGGCAAACACCCGCCGCGCTTGCCGCACCAGTTTCACCAGCCACTCCGGCGGCAGATTATCCGGATCAAGCCCCGCCCGTTCATACTGCTCGATGAAGTCCTGAAACTTCTTGTGCGACAACCAGCGGCTGCGCTCCATGTCGGGCTTGCCGTGACGGATCAGCACAATTCTGATCGGGTTCTCATCCGGACTCAGCCGGCGCCTGCGCACCTTCAGTTCCTTCGTACCCACACTATCCATGACTTCGAAACTCATCACACAGGGGTTCCCGCATTCGACGCGCCGTTAACGTATATCAGAGTTCGAAGCCAACCGCACAACCTCCTTCTTCGGCACCTCACGGCCATTTATGCAGCGCGGGGGGCGGGGAGATTGCT
>JANOFD010000678.1:0-11580 GCA_031413455.1 Rhodobiaceae bacterium | reverse complement strand
GTCTCGGGCATCACAATCGTCGAGGGAATGCCAAGCCGGGTGGCATGATAGGCCACACCCTGCGCATGATTGCCCGCCGACATCGCAATGACCCCGCGCCGGCGTTCCTCCGGTGTCAGGCTTGTCAATTTGTTCACGGCGCCACGCTCTTTGAACGACGCTGTGAACTGCAAATTCTCGAACTTCAAATAAACATCCGCACCCGTCAGCTGCGACAACGTCCGCGAACGGTGACATGGCGTGCGCTCGACCGCCCCTTTGATGACGGCCGCGGCCTGCTTAATATCTTCGAGTGTCACGGGCATTTCGTGTTTTCCCAAGCTGTATATGCCCGGGCCCGGTTGGTAGCAGCGGACGGATTTGAACCGCCGACCAAGGGATTATGATTCCCCTGCTCTACCACTGAGCTACGCTGCCATCCGGGTAAAAACGAGCGCGGGATGTAAGGCGTGAGGCTTCCACCTGTCAAGTCAAGCCCACTTACGCAGCAGCCGCAGCCTCACCTTTGACGATCCAGCCGCCACCAAGCATGCGCGACGCATCCGCCGCGTCGTAAAGGACGCAGGCCTGCCCCGGCGCCACGCCCTCTTCATGCGCCAGAAGCTCAACTTCCGCCCCCTCAGCCGTCGCCACAATTTCCGCTCGCACCGGTTCGCGCGTGGATCGCACCCGCGCCAGCACACTGCGCGGCGAGCCGCCCAGTGCCGCACCATCCAGCCAATTCATGTCGCGCAGAAAAATCCGGCGCGTCGCCAAAGCCTCACGGGGACCGACGACCACGTGGCGCTTTTCCGCTTCGATGCGAATGACAAACAGCGACTCATGGTGCCCAAGTCCAAGGCCTTTGCGCTGGCCCACGGTAAAGTTGATCACGCCATCGTGCGGCCCCAGCACGCGCCCGGACTGATCCACGATGTCGCCCGGCTCGATGGCACCGGGCCTCAGCTTCTGAACGATGTCGCTGTAACGGCCATTCGGCACGAAACAGATGTCCTGGCTGTCCGGCTTGCCCGCCAGTTCCAATCCAAGTTCCGCGGCGATCGCGCGCGTTTCACTTTTGGGAAATCCGCCCAACGGAAACCGGATGAAATCCAGCTGCGCCTTCGTCGTCGCAAACAGGAAATAGCTTTGATCGCGCGACGCATCCTGCGCCCGTCTCAATTCAGGACCCGTGGGCCCATTGACCCGTTGAATATAATGCCCGGTCACCAGCGCCTGGGCACCCATATCCTTCGCAGCATTCAGCAGATCGCGAAACTTCACCGTCTCGTTGCAGCGTACGCACGGAATGGGTGTCTCGCCACGCGCGTAGGTCGCCGCAAAATCCTCCATCACCGATTTGCGAAACCGCTCAGTGTAGTCGAGCACATAATGCGCGATCCCCAGAGTCTGCGCCGCGCCTTTGGCGTCGTAGATATCTTGTCCGGCACAGCACGACCCTTTGCGTTTTGGCTGACCGTCCGATGCATAAAGTTGCAACGTGATCCCAACGACATCATATCCCGCGCGCTTGACAAGTGCTGCCGCCACGGCACTGTCGACGCCGCCGGACATCGCCGCAACGACGCGCGTCCGCCCCGGCTCGCCGGGCAGATTCATAAGCGCGCGAATGTCATCAGCGTGGATCATAGACGCGCCTATATAGTGGGTAGACGCCTGAGCGCAAGCTTAAGCCCTAGCGGCGATTTGCCCTCACATATAGTCGAGCAGGCTCATCTGATTGACTTGTGCAATCATCCGGCCCGCCGCCTCGACCGCGACCTGATCCTGGTTGAGCCTGGCCACCGCCTCCGCCAGATCGACGTCCTCAATATCGCCAATGAACTTGGTGTAATAGGCAGACAGGCTGTCATGCCGCTCGACGGCGTTTAAAACCTGGGCGTGGCGCGAGCCGTTGATCGCCGCCAGCGTCGTCAGGCCCTGGCTGACATTGAGCATCGCAACATTCTGTGTCACCAGAAAACTGCTTTGCGCGGCAGACAGGTTAGCGCCGAATGGTCCATCAACGCCGGTATTGAACGCCGCAATGTCTTTGAACATTTGAAACAGATCGGTTCCGATCTCACCGGCCGTAAGTCCCACTTCAATCGTCTCGTTCTGGTCAATCCGCTGTGTTTGATTGAAGTCGGAGTTCTCGAAAATGTCGGCGACGGTGGGCGCCGCCACAAGGCTGGCAAGGTCTGCCGCATTGATCGGCGCCACATCGGTGCGCGAACCGCCGTACAAATACTTGCCGTCGATGCGCGTGTTTACAATCGTCAGCGCCTGATTATAGAGATTATTGACTTCATCCATAAACGCAGGCGCATGCCCCGTCGATAGCGCATCGGCCATGGTCTGGCGCAAACGCCCGCCGATCGCCACAAGCTCCTGCATATGCAGGTCCTGCACATCCAGCCGGTTCAACACTTCCTTGGTCGCCGACAAATACGAGTCGACTTCAGCTGATCGCTGCTTGGCCGCAACCAGGACGCTGGCCTTGTCCTTCGTATCGGCGAACTGGTCGCCAACTTTGCCGCTCGAAATCTGAGTCTGCCACTTCACGGTGCGCCCTTGAATGCGCCCGTATTCGTTGATCAACCCTTGAGCAACCGACCACGAACCTACACGGTCAAGCATAATACCCTCTCACGTTTATACCACACGCAGCAATTCATCGAACATCTCTTGCACGACCGTCATGATCCGCGCCGAGGCGTTATAGGCCTGCTGGAAAATCATCATGTTGGACAGCTCTTCGTCCAGATTGACGCCTTCCATGGCATTGCGCCGTGCGATCACTTCTTCCTTGACGTCCACGCGATTGACCCGCTCGGACTCAGCGCCATTGGCCAGATCCGATTGCAGCCCTATGATCTGCGCAACAAAGTCATTCAACGATTGCATTCCGCCCGCCAGACCACCGCTCGCGGGAAAACTGTGCAAAGCGTTGGCAACACCTGCAAGGGCAAGCGCGCCACGATTGTCGCTAATGCCAAGAACCATGTCACCGGCCACCGTCGCTCCGGAAATGTTGAGCTGGGCCAGCGCCATTTTGGAACCGTTCAGTGCAATGTCACTGCGCACAGCAAGATTGGACGCCTGGTTCTGACGCATGGCCGTACCCAACCCGTAAAACTGCGTCATCGACACCCCAGTCGCGCCACGCGTCGAGGTGTCATTGCGCACTTCCAGCCGCGCCCCGCCATAGGCCGCAGCCGGCGTCATGCTCATCACTCCATTCGCATCGAGCGAGAACGTCGCATATCCATTCGCGGCTGCATTCAGATCCGACACCAGATCGGCAACCGAGAGCCCCCCTACGGTCACGCTGAACGAATTCAGGACCGCACCGCTGGTCCCGCGCAACACAAAATCGGCCACACCACCGGCGGTGAATTCATGCGAGTCAGAGCCTTGAACGCCCGTCGCAAAACTCGACGGGCTCGCGGCCGTCACCAAATTGTTCAGACCAAAGAAATGCGACACACCGCGCCCACCGCGCAAAGCCGGCGTTGTAGGGTCCTGCAGCATTGCAATCCCCTCGCCTGCATTGGTCGCACTGACCGACAAGGCGCCATTGCTGAAAGTCGCACTGCCGCTGCCGCCAAGGCCTGCGTTGATGGCCGACACCAGATCACCGATCGTCGGAATAAACGTTGTGTCGATGTCCACACGCTGCACCAACGCACCCTGGGCATTGACCACCGCCACTGTCACGATACCCGAAAAATTCAGCGGGTCGGTTGACAGCAATCCGGTATTGACGCCTGTCAAACTCGCGGGTGGTGGCACAGCGGAACTGTTGTTGTGGATGGCATTCAGTTGGTCGGCAAGCCCTGACGCAACAGATCCCAGCTGCTCGGCAAGGTCCACCAATTGCTTGTCGCGCATATCCAGAAGACCGCGAATCTCGCCACCACGAATGCGCCCTTCCAGCGCAATGGGGTTCCCAACATCCGCCGCACTCTCAGGGTTAGTCCGCTGCACACTTATCGAGGGAAACGACGTGGCCGAAGAAACAGATGACGGGCCCGCATAGCGCAACTCCGAACTCAAATCTGAAATGAGTCCCGTACCATCACCCAGGGAAACGAAGACGCGACCATCGGTTTGTTCAAAGCTGCGCACGTCCATATATTTCGCCAACGCGGCGATGGCGTTGTCGCGCTGATCGGTAAGGCCTGACTGATTGTCATTCCGCGCGACGGCGGTTTTGATGTTGGTGTTGAGCTCGTAAATCTGGGCAAGCAGCACATTCACATTGCGAATGTCGGAACTGATCTGTGTATTGGCATCCTGGCGCAACAGCTGAACCTGAGATGACATGCTTGAGATTGCGGTCAAAGCCGAAGAAACGGACGACAGTGCCGAATTCCGCCGCGCTGCAGACGCCGGGTCCACACTCAGCTGTTGCAACGCGGTCATTGCACTTGAAAGGCGCGCATCGAGTGACGATCCGGCGTCCAATGACCCCACCAAATCCTGCACACGGGAAAAGTAAGACGTCAGCGCTTCCATGCGCCCCACAGCGCTGGTCGCATCGACCGTCTCGCGCGCCAAAAACTCATCGGCAATGCGCCTTATGTCTTCAATCGATACCCCTGTCAGACTATCGCCCGTCAGCCGCGGTCCGAAATCGACAACCCGGCGGTGATAGCCCTGGGTATTGATGTTGGCAATGTTGTTTGACGTTGTGCGCAAAGCCGTTTGATTGGCCTGCAACGCGCTGGTGGCAGTGTTCAGTATTGAACCCAACGACATATTTGCATTGAGTGCCATGACTTTCTCCCGGCCAACAACCCATCCGGCAGCTTTTGCCGGGCATGTCCCCGCAAATTCTGCCTGCTTCGTCCAGCACGAAGCACGCAAGCGCTGGAATTACCGCGAATCCAATCGCGGCAGACCCAGTGCTCTGCCAAAGTAAGTGCAACGCTGATGCCACTCCCTCAGGCACGGAAGAAACGCCTCCGCACAGGGTCGAAACTTGCCCTGAGGCCTGCAAACTCTGCCGCACTCATTCATCGCTTCGTACGCTGGCCACTGGATTTCCGCGGCGAAACCAATGGCAAGCGCCTTGCAGTCAAAACGATGGGCGCTCTGTGCCCTATGGAAAAATTGCGCTTTCGATGAACCAGATTGCAGCCCTCTTCGCGAACACCACGCCGCAAAACATTGCAGGCGCGAACGCGTTTGGCTCGATCGCTTCCGATATGGACGAGGAATTCGCGAACATTCTCGCCCAGGAGCAACTTCAACCCATTGCGCCCGTCAGTCCAGACCCATCAAGTCTGAGCACGCAGTCACAACTCCTGGCGCTCCTGAATGCCGGCATCAACAATTCCCCTGCACTGCAAGGGCAGAGCAGCCCCGCCACGGGCATTCAACTGCCGCAAGGCGCACCAGGCACACTCAATACGCAAAACGAAATCGAACCGCCTTCTGATCTCGCAGGACTGCTGCTTGTCATCCAAAACGTGCAAGGCCAGCCGCCCGAGCACGCGAAAGACACATTGTCGGCGCTCCCTGCCGCAAATCAGGCGGTCTCAGTTCTGCTCGCCAATAAGGGCGCGCAAGCACCTATCCAGCAACAAGTGCCAACTCCAGCCGTCGC
Source organism: Rhodobiaceae bacterium (assembly GCA_031413455.1). Classification (GTDB taxonomy): domain Bacteria; phylum Pseudomonadota; class Alphaproteobacteria; order Micropepsales; family Micropepsaceae; genus SZUA-430. The sequence continues at coordinate 5,987 of JANOFD010000678.1, read as the reverse complement.
CGCTCCCGGACTCGTGCCGGAACTCACACCATCCATTGCGCTTCAGGCACAAAGCGAACCGCTCGTCGCGCCCAACAAGATAAACCAGGCGCCAAAACGCAACGCCGACGCGCTGACACCAAATTCCGCGTCCGATGCGTCAGTTCCAACCTCGCAAGCGCCGTCCATCGGCGACCAGAAAATTGCCCCGGCAGCGGGGTCAAGTTCCAACACAGACCAGCAACAACAGTCAAATACACCTGCACATGGCATGGCCAGACCGGTTGACGCTGCCGCAGCCTCCCCGTCGGCTAACGCCAACCCGGCAGTGACTTTTACAACAGCGCTCATCGAAGCCCAATCCGCCCCGGCAAATGCGGCCCCTCAAGTTCCGGTCCCGCTTAACGCCCTTGCGGTTCACATTGCCCGCAAATTCGAGTCCGGCTCAAGCCAATTTGAAATCAGCTTGCACCCGGCAGACCTGGGAAAATTGGACATTTCCCTGACTGTTGGCGAAGACGGACGCGTTCAAGCCGTGCTTCGCGCCGAGCGAACCGAAACGCTGGAGTTGTTGCAACGCGACGCCCGCTCCCTCGAACAACAACTTCGCCAGGCAGGGCTTGAAGTCGGCTCGAATGCGCTGAGCTTCCAACTGTCGAATGGCAACGGTCAGCGCAATGGCAGCTTACTGGCATCGCCCTTCGCAGCCAAGGCGCAAACCGACAGCGACGCCTCAGACGACCAACTCACAACAACCTACATCGCCGTTCGCAAGCGCGACGGCGTTGATATCAGTGTCTAACCGGAACGATTGAAATGGCCATAGCACCCGTCACTGCGCAATCGACCCAAATTGCCAAAGCACAGCAAACACTGAGCGGAAACTACGAAACCTTTCTGCGCCTGCTCACAACCCAGTTGCAGAACCAGGATCCGCTGGAACCTCTGGACGCCACAAAGTTTACCGAGCAACTCGTCTCCTACAGCCAGGTTGAGCAGCAGATCGCAACCAACACCAGTCTGAACTCGCTGATTTCGCTCACGAAGTCCGCGGCCGGTGCAAACGCCGTCAACTACCTTGGCAAGACCGCTCTAACAGCGGGCCCCGTGTCGTCACTTTCCGGCGGGCAAGCGTCATGGCGATACGCCTTGCCGCGCGATGCGGCGAGTATACAATTCAATGTCACGGAACCGAACGGACGCGTCGTTCGTTCAATGACTGGTGACGCAAGCGTTGGAATTCATGACTTCGTGTGGGACGGACGCAACGCCAGCGGCACCCAACTGCCGGACGGTCCCTACGGTCTTACGGTTGTCGCCAGATTGGCGGATGGCACGAATGTTCCAGCTTCGATTTCCGGCGCCGGTCTTGTGAGAGAAATAGACATGTCGGGTATCGAACCGTTGGTGACCATCGGTTCACGTAAATTGAACTTGAGTGAAATCATCGGGCTCAAAAACTGAAAATGCCGGTGCAGTGTCGAGGTTGCGGTGCAGAAGTGCCGTTCAGAATAATCAAAAGAAGTAGCGCCCCCGAACGGTTCGCCGCCTCCAACTCGAAACAGGGAGTGAAGTTATGAGTCTCTATGGTGCACTTTATACGGGCGTAGCCGGCCTTTCAGCCAACAGCCGTGCAATGGCCAACACCTCGACCAACATCGCCAACGTCAACACGGTGGGCTACAAGAGTACGCGCAATGAATTTTCCACTTTGCTGTCGACAACGACCATTGGCAGCTACACGGGCGGCGTAAAGAACGTATCCGTCCCCCAGATTTCGACGCAAGGAAACCTGCTGCAAACTTCGTCGCCGACCGATCTGGCCATCTCCGGCCAAGGCTTCTTTACGGTCACCACCGCGCCCACAGCAAACCCCGGCGTCAATGAAATCGTCTACACGCGCGCAGGCGCCTTCCAAAAGGACGCGAGCGGCTACTTGCGCAACGCCTCGGGATACTACCTCCAGGGCTGGGCCCTCGATGTGAACGGCGATATTCCAACCAACGCCAATGACGTCTCCATCATCAATTTGGGACAAGTCAACGGCACCGCATTGCCGACCACCGAGGCCGACCTACGAATAAACCTGCAATCGACAGCCACCGTGACATCGCCCTATGTGGCGGGCGACATCGCCGCCGGAACCCTCATTCCGCAATTTGAAACATCAATCGAGATTTTCGACAGTCAAGGCGGATCTCGCCCCATGAGTCTGGCCTTTATCAAATCGGCGGCCAACACGTGGCAATACGAAGCCATCTATGACGGCGACCCGGCCGACATTGGCGGTGCGGGCAACAATCCCATCGCGACTGGGACGGTCACTTTCAACACCGATGGCACGATTGCAACGCCGGCCGCCGCCGTCAGCATCACCATTCCGTTTGTCGCTGCGTCTGGATTGTCCGCACAGACAATCGATTTCGACATGGGCACACCAGGTCTTGCCAATGGCTTCACGCAGTTCGACACAGTATCAACGCTCTACGCTTCAGACATCAATGGAACACTCTATGGCGGTCTGTCGGGTGTACGCGTAGATGAAAACGGATTTGTCATTGCGCTGTTCACCAACGGCATTGAAACACCACTTTACAAACTGCCAGTGGCGACCTTCCTGAATGCGGATGGCTTGGGGCCGCTCAACGGCAACGCATACCGCAAAAGTGTCGAATCGGGGCCCGCCAGCTTTAAGGCCGCGGACCAGGCCGGCGCCGGAAAAATCTCGAACTTGGCGGTCGAACAATCCACCGTCGACATAGCGAAGGAATTCAGTGACATGATTGTCATTCAGAGAGCTTACTCAGCTGCTTCAAAAATCATAACAACCGCTGACGAAATGTTAGACGAGTTGACCAGATTGAAGCGGTAACGCGCGATAGGGCATTCACACCTGTGAATGTCCTATTTCAGCTTGGCACGCAATTCGCAGGGACACAACAAGACGGTGTTAAGTGTGTTCCTGAACCGCTTCTTAGCGGGCCAGGCGTACTCTACCCCGCAATGGTGGGAAAAATAAGTGTTGGAGCGTGTACTGTGATGACTGAAGAACGGCAAGGCCGGGTAACCTACGTCATTGGGCCTGATGGGAGCCCATTGACGATCGCCGATTTACCGCCTCCTGGAACAAAGCGGTGGGTCATTCGTCGCAAAGCCGAAGTTGTAGCGGCTGTACGAGGCGGCTTGCTGAGCCTCGAAGAGGCCTGCACGCGCTACACGCTGACTGTCGAGGAATTCCTCGCCTGGCAACGCGCCATCGACAAATACGGCCTGGCAGGGTTGCGCACGACCCGGGTCCAGCAATACCGCAATTAGTCCGTAAACGGATTATTACCAATTCCAAGCCAGGCGCGGGTTTCCCGCGGCCTGGCTTTCATGCTTTATTGACCTCTTATTAAACGCACCTTTACCGCGCCATGGGTAATTTTTGCCTATGACAAATCTGGACGCCTGGCCGCGTGCCTGTCCGGATTTGAACCATAAGAAACTTATGACGGCGTGGGAGTATCGGCCTTGGCGGGCTTTCTGCAATCGATGGGAATTGTGCGTCTGGGATTCGTCGCGGGGCTGACGATGACCGTGGGCTTGGGTTTCATGTACGCGATGAACATGTTGACCGAGCCTCCGAAAACGTTGCTGTTTTCCAACCTCGACCCCCGCGACTCGGCGGAAATCGCCGCACGCCTTGATGGCAGAAAAATTTCCTACGAAGTGACCGGCGACGGCTCGACCATCCTGGTCCCGTCTGATCAAGCTTTGAAGCTGCGCATGGAAATGGCGGGCGAAGGTCTGCCGGCGGGCGGATCTGTCGGTTACGAAATATTTGATCGTGCCGATTCATTCGGACAAACAAGCTTTGTCCAAAACGTCAACTTGGTGCGCGCGTTGGAAGGTGAACTTGCCCGCACCATTCGTTCTATAACCTCGATCGCAAACGCCCGCGTTCACCTCAACATTCCCAAACGCGAGCTTTTCTCTGAAAAGCGAATCGAACCCACGGCATCCGTGGTCATCCGGGCACGCGGAGCCGTGTCCCCGGCGCAAGTCTCTGCAATCCAGAACCTGGTAGCGTCCGCAGTGCCCGGTCTATCGGCCGGCACAATCACCATCATCGACGAAAAAGGAACGATGCTGGGTGGCGGCTCCTCCGGGGCCGGCGCCTCGGCCGTTCAGCACGACGAACGCACCGCCACGTTTGAAGGCCGCGTGCGCTCCCAGATCGAAGACATTGTCACCGGGATCGTAGGGCCCGGCCGCGCCCGCGTGCAAGTGTCTGCGGAAGTCGACTACAACAGGATCACCACGGAGAGGCAAACCTTTGATCCGGAAGGTCAAGTCGTGCGCTCAACCCAAACCAGCCAGGATAACTCTACCAGCCAGGACGGCAAAGCCTCGCAGGGCGTCACCGTCACCAATTCGCTGCCCGCAGGCGAAGGCGGCGCTGGCGGCGGCGCGAGTTCATCCAACGACAAACGCACCAACGAAACGATCAACTACGAAATTTCAAAAGCCATATCTACCGAAGTTCAGGAAGGTGGAAACGTCAAGCGCCTCTCGGTCGCCGTAGCGGTCGATGGTGCCTACACCACCGATGACAAGGGCACCCGCACCTATGCACCGCGCGCCGCTGATGAAATGGTCCAAATCGAACAATTGGTGAAGTCGGCCATCGGCTTTGACGAGAAACGCGGCGACCAATTAAAGGTCGTCAACATCCGCTTCAGCCAGCCAGAGATCGAAGTGCTCCCGCCAGCAGAAGAACCAATGCTTGGCCTTCAAAGAGAAGACTACGCTCACATCGCGCAGTTCGCAGGCATTGGCTTGATTGCACTCCTGCTCATTTTCTTTGTCATGCGCCCGATGATCAAGGCATTGGCGGCACCACCCCATGGCGGGTTCCTGACCTCGCAATCCATGGCGGGGCCGGCCGCACGTCTTGGCACCCAGTCAGATGGTGGTAGCGCGGCGCTCTCCGGTCCTGGCAGCACCCCCGCACTGTCCGGCCCACCGAACTCAGCCGTTCAAAACATGATCGATATTTCGCAAGTCGAAGGGCAAGTCAAAGAGTCGTCCATCCGCAAAGTCGGTGAAATCGTCACCAAGCATCCCGACGAAACCGTTTCGATCGTCCGTCAATGGCTCCATGAGTCGGCGTGAGGTAATCCAACATGGCCAAACCCCTTAAAGCAACCTCGCGCGAAGACATCAAGTCCCTCACAGGACCGGAACGCGCAGCCGTCCTTCTGCTGTCGCTGGGAGACGAGCACGGCGCACCGATTTGGAAAGTTTTGGATGACGATGAGGTCAAAGAGGTCTCCCAGGTCATGGCGACCTTGGGCACCATTTCCTCATCCCTGATCGAAAAATTGCTTGTCGAGTTTGTTTCGCAAATATCCTCGACCGGTGCAGTACTGGGCTCGTTTGACTCAACGGAACGTCTGCTGTCAAAATTTCTGCCCAAAGACCGTGCCGCGATGGTCATGGAAGAAATTCGCGGCCCCGCTGGCCGCACGATGTGGGACAAGCTGGGCAACGTCAACGAGCACGTCCTTTCAGCCTATCTCAAAAACGAATACCCGCAAACCGTCGCTGTCGTGATGACAAAGATTAAGCCAGAGCACGCGGCCAAAGTTTTGTCTGTCTTGCCCGAGGATTTCGCGCTCGAATGCGTGAGCCGGATGCTGCGTATGGAAGCAGTCCAGAAGGACATCCTGGACAAGGTCGAAAACACATTGCGCCAGGAGTTCATGACAAATCTGGCGCGCTCGTCCAAACGCGATGCCCATGAGCAAATGGCCGACATTTTCAACAATTTCGATCGCCAGACCGAAGGCCGATTCATGACAGCGCTTGAAGAGCGCAACAAAGAAGCATGCGAACGCATCAAGGCGTTGATGTTCACGTTCGACGATCTTGGCAAGCTCGACGGCAGCGCGATTCAAACGCTGCTGCGTGGAATCGAAAAGGACAAGCTGGGGATTGCGCTCAAAGGCGCGTCGCCAACGATG
>JANOFD010000677.1:0-1362 GCA_031413455.1 Rhodobiaceae bacterium | reverse complement strand
ACGGGCGCGAAGGGCTATTTCTGCCGAAATGCCTGTCATGGTCATAAATGCGCCGCTCGACATCCCTGCTTCGGAAGGAGCGAATCTCTCCTTCCGAGCGATTTATATCAAGAGACTGTCAGCGAGCGATTAATTCGGCGCCCGTGCAGGTTTTTCAGTGGCCGAGACAATTTCCTGGCCCCGCAAGAGTCTCAGCGCATAGGTCAGCTGAAAATCGTCGAATTTCTCGCCGGCTTTCGGCTTAATTTTTGGCCCAACGTGAGGTTTTTTCCCACCTTCTTGACCATCAAGATGCTTGGGAAGATTGGCTTCCGACATCCGGTCATTGGCCTCTGCCTCGCTGTTGTCCTCGAACGTCTGCTCAACCAGAATGTCTGGGTCGATCCCTGTCGCCTGAATGGACCGTCCCGATGGCGTGTAATACTTGGCCGTCGTCAGCCGCAGCGCGCCGTCTATGCCGCCGGAAAGCGGAATGACAGTTTGTACCGAGCCTTTACCGAACGAGCGCGTACCGATCACACGGGCGCGTTTGTGGTCTTGCAGAGCGCCCGCAACAATCTCCGACGCCGAAGCCGAACCCTGGTTGACCAGTACGATCACGGGAACACCCGGAAATATTTGGCCAGTGCGCGCATTGTAACGTTGCGTGTCTGATGCACGACGGCCGCGGGTCGAAACCACTTCGCCCTGATCCAGGAACGCATCCGACACATTGATCGCCTGATCAAGCAGCCCACCGGGATTGTTGCGCAGGTCAAGCACCACGCCGCGCAACTTGTTGCCGATCTTGGCTTTGGCCAGATTGACAACTCGGTCAATGCCTTCTTCGGTTTGTTCGTTGAAGGTCGTGATGCGGATTACTGCAATATCGTTCTCTTGCTTGAACCGCACGCTTTCGACGCGAATGACGGCACGCGTAATCGTGACATCAAAGGGTTTCTTCTCGCTCTTGCGCAGGATTGTGATCTTGATCTGCGAGTTCACCGGCCCCCGCATTTTATCGACCGCTTCCGACAACGTCAGACCCTGGATCGACACACCGTCAATGGCAGCAATCAAATCACCCGTTTTGATTCCGGCTTTCGCGGCCGGTGTTCCATCCATCGGCGAGATGACCTTGACCAGTCCTTCTTCCATCGTCACTTCAAGGCCCAACCCGCCGTACTCGCCGCGCGTCGACACTTGCATGTCCGAAAAATTCTTTGGATTGAGATAGCTTGAGTGCGGATCGAGACCGTTCAGCATGCCGTTGATCGCACTCTCGACCAGTTCGGCGTCTTTAGTTTCGCGCACGTAATCGTTTTTGACGCGCTCAAACACATCGCCAAACAAATTGAGTTGCCGGTACGTGTCGGTTCCGGC
>JANOFD010000676.1:0-2993 GCA_031413455.1 Rhodobiaceae bacterium | reverse complement strand
CGGCAAGCCGATCCCGGGCATGTTCGACGAGACCATCAGGAACCTTCGCGAAATCTCGCCCCTCGTCTTCGGTTCGGCACCTATCGCCTTCGCGATGCTCGCCGGCGCGATGGAACGCGACGACAGTCTACGCGACAAGTTCTTCGCCAAGCTCCGCTACATGGGCTACGGCGGCGCGACGCTCTCCGACGACCTCTATGATCGCATGCAAGCGCTCGCGATCAAGTCGACCGGCCAGCGCATCGCCCTCACCACCATGTACGGCGCCACCGAAACCCAGGGCATCACCGTGGTCCATTGGCTAACCGAACGCGTAGGCCTGATCGGCCTGCCGCTACCCGGCGTCACGCTGAAGCTGGTGCCGAACGGCCAGAAACTCGAAGTTCGCGTGAAGGGTCCGACGGTGACGCCGGGCTATCTTAATCGCCCTGACCTCACCGAGGCTGCCTTCGACGAAGAAGGCTTCTACAAGCTGGGCGACGCCGCAAAGTTCGTCGATCCGCTCGAACCCGCGAAGGGCCTCGTCTTTGATGGTCGTGTCACCGAGGACTTCAAACTCGCGTCCGGCACCTGGGTCTCTGTCGGCACCTTGCGCGCCGAGATTATCGCCGCCGTCTCGCCGCTGATCCAGGACTGCGTGGTGGCTGGTCTCGACAAGGAATTCATCTCGGTCCTCGCCTGGCCCAACATGGCGGCAGCGCGCGAGATCTGTGCCGACGCAAACTTGGCCACGCCCGACGAACTCCTCCGCTCGCCCGCCATCGTCGAGTTCGTGCGTGAGCGCCTGGCCAAACACAATAAGGGCGCAGGGGGCTCGTCGAACAAGGTCCAACGCTTCATGCTGATGAGCGAACCACCCTCGATCGACGGCCACGAAATCACCGACAAAGGCTACGTCAATCAAAGCGCCACCCTCAATCGCCGCGCCAAACTGGTCGAAGCGCTCTACGCCAAAGTACCACCGGGTGACGTGATTGTTGTATGAGCAGGCTGCAGTTGCGAAATGTATTAACGCTAGGCAGCATTGCACACGGCAATCGCGTCGAAGTTGTTGAGGGCGGGGCAGGTTGAATCCGAATCTCTTGCACACTTGGCGCTGCATCTGTTTGATGCGGGAACGATCAGAACTCGAAAAGGTGACATGACCATGGCGCTCGACGCAATCGTCAAAGGCTTGCTTGACCAGATGGCGGCCGATCCCGCGCCCAAGCTCTGGGAATTGCCGGCAGCGCAAGGCCGCGAAGTCTACCGCGCCATGGCGCAGATGCTTGAGCCGCCGGACATCGCCATCGGCAAATGCGAAAATCTGTCGATCCCGGGCCCCGGCGGACAAATCAAGTTGCGCATCTATTCGCCGGTCGCCGGGGGTGGCGACGCGCTCCCCGCCGTCGTGTTTTTTCATGGCGGCGGGTGGGTAATCGGCGATCTCGACACGCACGATGCACTGTGTCGCCGCATCGCCAACGAAACGAGTGCCCGCGTCGTCGCCGTCGATTACCGCCTCGCCCCCGAGCACAAATTTCCCGCAGCCGCCGACGACGCCTTCGCGGCAACACAATGGATCGAGGAGAACGCCACGACACTCGGCATTGATCCCAATTGCATCGCGGTCGCAGGCGACTCGGCCGGCGGAAATCTTGCCGCCGTTGTTTGCCAGATGGCCAAGCAGAAAGGTGGACCGCAGATCGTCATTCAGTTGCTGATCTATCCTGTCACCCAGTTACGGGCCAAAACCAATTCGATGACGGCGCTCGCTGAAGGCTATTTCCTTGAAAAGCAGACGATGGATTGGTTCTTCGACCAGTATGTTCCCTCAGACATAGACATATCGGATTGGCGCATCTCACCGCTTGCGGCTAAAGATGTTTCGGGCCTCCCGCGCGCCTACATCGTGACGGCGGGCTTCGATCCGTTGAAGGACGAGGGCAAAGCCTATGCCGACAAACTCAATCTCGCCGGTGTCGCCGCTTTTCACATTGAATACCCAACCATGGTGCACGGCTTCTTCAACATGTCGGGGGTTCTGCCCATAGCCCGCGAAGCCATCACCGACGCCACCAAAGCCCTGCGCCAGGCCTTTGGGAATTGTAAGTAACAGGATTGAACCACGAAGGACACGAAGGACACGAAGAAGAAAATGAAAAATGCTCACGCGAAGTCGCGAAAGCGCGAAGAATAAGAACAAGCGCTTCGCGCTGAACAATATGCGGCGCGCAGCGCCCCTCAATTTCTTTCTTTTTCGCGTCTTCGCGCCTTCGCGTGAGAATTTACTTTCTTCTTCGTGTCCTTCGTGCCCTTCGTGGTTCAAACTTCTGTTTTCCTTCAAGCTGCAACCGGACCAAAGCCCATGACCGTCAACCGCCAGATCCACATCGTCGAGCTCCCCAAAGACAAACTCGGGCCCCAGCATTTCCGCCTCGCCGAAGCACCACTACCGCAAGCCAAAGACGGCGAACTCCTGCTCAAGACCAAACTAATCTCACTCGACGCCGCCAACCGCGCCTGGATGCAAGGCGCCACCTATCGCGCCGCGATTGAGGCGGGGCAGGTCATGGCCGGTGGCGCGATCGCCGAAATCATCGAAGCCAAAGCCCCCGGCTTCAAAAAGGGCGACCTCGTCTTCGCCGACACCGGCTGGCAGCAATACGCGGCACTCCCTGCGCGCACCGCCCAAAAAATGCCGAAAGTCGAACCGCTCTCGCATCTCCTCAGTGTCTACGGCATCGCCGGCCTCACCGCCTATCACGGCTTGCTCAACGTCGCCGAACCAAAGCCCGGTGAAACCGTCGTGGTCTCCGCTGCTGCAGGCTCGGTAGGCGCCTTCGTCGGCCAGATCGCCAAGATTGTCGGCTGCCGCGTCGTCGGCATCGCAGGCGGTGAAAAGAAGTGCGCCTGGTTGAAAAGTGAACTCGGTTTCGACGCCACCATCGACTACAAAGCCCAAGCCGTCGGCGGCGCCTTGAAAGAGGCCGCGCCCAAAGGCATCGACGTCT
>JANOFD010000675.1:0-2519 GCA_031413455.1 Rhodobiaceae bacterium | reverse complement strand
CGTGCCAAGCGCCCAATGCCTAATCAGAACCTAATTCGCGCGAGGTGTTCGCAATCGTCTGCGGCCGCACCTACAAGATTGCAAAGGTGGAGTTTGAGTAGGAAAACAAAACCGCAGCATTAAGGCACGACCTTGGTCATCCGCCATTGCTGTGTGGTGTTATCCTGCTTCGGTCTTGAAACGGCGCCCTACTCCAGTTCGGGTACTTCGTGGGCGTCCATGAAGCGTCCGCTGCTTTCTTGCATGATGTTGAGGCCGCCAACACCCTTCAACAAGAACCAATTCTGTGTGCGGTCGAAGGTTTGCCTCGGGCGCGTCACTAGACGGAAGTCCTTCTGGGCGACTTCATGAGCATCGAGAAAGCGCCTTGTCTTCTCATGCATGAAAATGCGGGCTCCCGACGCCAGACGGAACACGTGCCAGCGTGTGTCGGCGTTTGGGTTCGCGGTCGTGACGACACTGAAGTCGCCACCGGACTGGGCGGTCAGAAAGCGGCCGCTGCTGACTTGCGTGAGGGTCACGATGTCCCGCGCCAGAGCCTGCGCCGGCAGCAGCGCAAGAAACAAAAACGCTGCCGCTACATAAGCGCTTGCAAGATACGACTTGATCATAACCTATCCTTTCAAAACGCGCTTGACGTAAAGCGCTGCTGCAGCGAGCCGTTGCATTGCCAAACCTGAACGCGTGCGCCGTTGGTCGTTTGATCGGCCGCGTGGACATCAAGGCACAGGCCGCTGCGACTGCGGATGACGCCGCCGATCATAGGAAACCATTGTTGTTGCACTTGACCGTTGCAGGCCCAAACCTGAACACGGTTGCCGTTCTGGTTGATACCCGCATGCACGTCGAGGCACAGACCACTAGTGACGCGAACGGCGCGTGTATTGTGATTATAGGTCCAACGTTGCTGCGGCTGTCCATTGCAGGCCCACGCCTGCACCCGTCCGCCGTTAGTACTCATCTCCGGTGCATGAACGTCGAGGCAAAGGCCGGCTCCGGTGCGAATCTCAGCGCCAACCGATGGTACGGACGTGCTGGCCGGTGGTGGAGTTCCGGGGTTGAATCCGGTCACCGGCGGTGGAAGGCTGGTGGTCACAACATTGGACCAGACACCTTGGTTGTTCAGCTTGTCGAAGATTCTGATCATCACGTGCCCCGACTTATAAGGGTCCTTCTTGAACGCATACTGGATGGAGCCCAACTCGTTGCGGTTGCCTGGACAAAAAACATGGGTGGGAACGCCGGGGTTAGCGATATCGTAAACGTAGACCATGGCGGCGCTTTCGCTCGCGTGGCAGGACGGCAGGTCAGGCGTCGGCTGAAACAGCGCTTGCGCGAAGTCATTGCGATTGTCGACACTGATTTCGTAACGAACCCACAGGGCAGGACCAACATAGTACTGCTTCGCGCTAACGAAGCGAAGGACCGGCGTCGGCATCGCCGCCAGCGCCTGCGCCGTTGAAGCAACGAGCAACAACCCTGCGAACAGGAGCGTTTTGTATTCCGCAGCTGCAAGTATCGGCGATATCATCTTCATTGGTCCTAATCCCGTTTTCCTGAGACTTTCGGAGACACGACACTTCTCTCCGTGCGCCGCCGATTATTTCTTCACTTTGTCTTCCAGCTTATTCTTTCGAATGTAGTTCCAAACGGCTTGCCTCTTTTTTGCCTGCGCGACAGTGCTGGTGAACAGCCAAGTTTGCTGAGGTTGGCTGTTGCAAGACCACACTTGCACACGCCCGCCGTCGCTCAACTGCTCCGGTTCATGCGCGTCGAGGCAGAGCCCGGACGACAGCTGAACCCTTCCGCTGGATTGAGTGTAGGTCCAGCGCTGTTGCGCACTGCCGTTGCAGGTCCACACCTGCACGCGGCCCCCATTCACGGCCATGTCAGGCGCGTGCGTATCGAGGCAGAGGCCACCTTCGCTGCGGATCGTCCTTGTCCAACTGTCATAGCGCCAGATTTGCTGCGGCTGACCGTGGCAATTCCAGACTTGAACACGGCCGCCGTTTTTGGCGGAGGTCCGGCGCATGTACGTCGAGGCATTTCCCGCTCGCGACCTGAATCATACCGTCTTCTGACGCGGCGGTCAGTGATACGAGCGGCGTGATGACAACGGCGGTCACCACGAGCGACGTCAATTTCATAGGACCCAATTCCCCTTTCACTGGAACAATTCGACGGCATCCACGCAGGCGCTAAACGAAACTTTGAAGAAGAAATTCTCGACTCATTTGCACTGGAATGGCGGCTGAGATGTCGCATAGCCGAGGTTTGCGGCGTTCGATGTGCCGACGAGCACGAGGTATTCGCCCCGCTTGAAGTTGTAGAGCGCGAAGTCCGCGCCGACGCGATGACGCACCATCCACGCATAATATGGCGCTTCGCCGATGCTTCGCCAGCATCCGGCACGCGTCCTTTTTGAGATGAACATCGATCTCGAATTGATGACGACGGCAAGCCGCGATCACTTACAAACCCTGATTGAGTCGCTCATTGGCGATTCGCTTCGTGAAATG
>JANOFD010000674.1:0-1532 GCA_031413455.1 Rhodobiaceae bacterium | reverse complement strand
GCGGGCGCTGGTGCAGTTGTTTCGGACACGGCGACGCGTTGGACGCCCTGCGCCGCGCTGACCCAATCAGGCGTTTCTTCCTGGGACCGCGGGCATCCCTGCCCGCACTTTTTCACTTCAATTCAACAAGAGCGGGCAAGGATGCCCGCGGTCCCAGGCGCGCCATTCCGGCGAGACTGCGATTGTCATGCTGGCATGGCGCTGGGGCCCGCAGGGCGATGGTGGATGGCCCCGATCCCATTTAATTCTTCCTTAAACCCCAACTTGCAGTATGACAGCATATATGCTATCAGATGGCATGGTCGAAATCGTTCTGGACACTAACGTTTTCGTTTCCGCGCTGCGCTCGGAAGGTGGCGCCTCTCGTGAGGTGGTACGCCGCTGCTTGCAGGGGCGCTTGCGGCCGTTATTTGGCAACGCCCTGTGGCTGGAATATGAAGACGTGCTGGGTCGTGACGTGTGGAGCGATGCCACGACGCCAACCGAGCGGCGGAAAGTTCTGGCGGCACTGGTTCAAGCCGGACGCTGGGTTTGGGTGTATTATGGTTGGCGTCCAAATCTGCCGGACGAAGGCGACAACCACTTGATCGAACTGGCCGTGGCGGGAAATGCGGCTGCCATTATCACGCACAATTTGCGCGATGTGGCACGCGGTGAGTTGTTATGGAAATCGTTGCGGGTGCTTACGCCTGCACAGTGCTGGAGGAATTACCGTGAGCGCAATGACAATCCGTTTGCCCGACAGCACGGCTGAACGCCTGAAGACGCTCGCGCATAGCCGCGGGCAGAGCGTGAACAAGCTGATCGAAGAACTAAGCACGCAGGCTTTGGCGGTGTTCGATGCGGAAACGCGGTTTCGAACCATGGCAGCTCAGGGCAACGCCGCGCAGGCGCTTGCAATTCTGGACCGTCTGGATGGCCGGAAAGCCAAGGTCCGGCGAACCCTTGCGTCTAAAACGAAGTAACGGGGTCATAGTGGATTGCTCTTTCACCAGCATCCAAAGGGCGGGCTGCCGCGCTGCCGGGTCAAGGTTTGGCTGAGGCAGGTTGTGCTGGCACCAGGGATTGCGGGGTGACCCTGAGGCCGGTGATCTGGTTGCGTTGTTTGCGCAGGACTTCGAACTTGTAGCCGTGGAATTTGAAGGTCTGGCCGATTTCGGGGATGGTTTGGGCTTCGTGGATGACGAGGCCTGCGACTGTCGTTGCCTCTTCGTCGGGCAGGTTCCAGTTCATCACGCGGTTGAGTTCGCGGATGGTGACCCAGCCGTCGACATTGGTCGAGCCGTCGGGCTGGGGGCGTACGCCGGAAACGGGGACATCGTGCTCGTCGCGGATTTCGCCGACGATCTCTTCGAGGATGTCTTCGAGCGTGATCAGGCCCTGGAGGGCGCCGTACTCGTCGACCACCAGCGCGAAATGGGTGCGGCGCTGGAGGAAGGCGCGCAGCTGATCGGCGGCCCTGGTCGTGCGCGAAGTTCCAGCCGCCGTCGCCGACAGGGCCCACATACACCCAGGCGGCCTTCAGCGGCTCG
>JANOFD010000673.1:0-2662 GCA_031413455.1 Rhodobiaceae bacterium | reverse complement strand
GACCTGCTGAACTTTCGGCATGCGGATCATGCCGCCGACAAGCACCACTTCGTCGATATCGGCGGGCGTAACACCGGCATCTTTCATGCACGCTTTGACCGGCGCGATGGTCCGTTGGATCAACTCATCGACCAGCGACTCTAATTTCGCCCGTGTCAGCTTGGTGTTCAGATGCTTTGGCCCCGATGCATCCGCCGTGATAAACGGCAAATTGACTTCAGTTTGAACTTGCGAAGACAATTCAATCTTGGCTTTTTCGGCCGCTTCCTTCAGGCGCTGCAAAGCCAGGCGGTCCTTGCGTAAATCAATACCTTGTTCGCGCTTGAACTCGTCCGCCAGGAAATCGACGATACGCATGTCGAAATCTTCGCCGCCCAGGAACGTGTCACCGTTCGTGGCTTTAACCTCAAAGACGCCGTCGCCGATTTCCAGAATCGATATGTCGAAAGTGCCGCCGCCCAAATCGTACACTGCGATCGTGGCGGTCTTATCTTTTTTATCAAGGCCATAAGCCAGCGCCGCCGCAGTCGGCTCGTTGATGATGCGCAAAACTTCAAGGCCTGCGATCCGTCCGGCATCTTTGGTGGCTTGCCGTTGGGCGTCGTTGAAATATGCTGGAACTGTGATGACGGCCTGAGTGACCTTCTCGCCAAGGTAGGCTTCCGCCGTTTCTTTCATTTTCTGCAGCGTATAGGCAGAAATCTGCGATGGCGATATTTTCTCATTATCCCGGCCTGAAACCCAGGCATCGCCATTATCGGCTTTGACGATTTTGTACGGCACCATGCCCATGTCTTTTTGCGTCATCGGGTCTTCGAACTTGCGTCCGATCAGCCGCTTGATGGCAAAGAAAGTATGTTCAGGATTAGTAACACCCTGACGCTTGGCGGCTTGACCAACCAGCCGTTCGCCGTCCTTGGTAAATGCGACAATGGAGGGAGTGGTGCGGGCGCCCTCGGCGTTCTCGATAACCTTGGGTTGGCCGCCGTCCATAATTGCGACGCAAGAATTGGTCGTTCCGAGATCGATGCCGATAACTTTAGCCATAGTTCACTAAACCTTTCTGTTCGGCGGATGGACTGGGGCCTTCGTGAGTGTCTTGGAAGCGCCTGCAATCATCCCCGGTGTAATCGGGAGCAATGCGTGGGTGTCGCCGCTAGAGTCCGCAGCTTTCAAGGCCACATATAGGGGGGAGCCCCATGGGCCGCAAGGCGGCGAAACCGTCAATGTTGGAAATATTCAGGCGCTTAAGCATTTGAAAACAAATGAACACTGCCTGTGGACGCAATCGATCACGGGTCAAGTCAGAAGTTTTCGCAACTCGGGTCATACATTCGCCATCAACCCATCCCACATAAGAGAATAACCGGTTGATATGAGGGGTGCTTCGAAATGTCCGGACAGAGAGGTAAGTCGGCCATTTTGGTGTCGGCAACAACATTTTTATTGACAGTATCCGCCGCGTCGGCAGCGGCTAAAACGCCAACGATTTCGGGCAATGGCTGGGTCGCAATTTTCATGCTGATCGGCTTTGTGGCCATCATCTATTTCGTGATCATGGGCGCGCTCAGCATCGAATCGCGCGATGCAAGTATGGGGCGCGCTCGTCCAAAGCGGGACGACGGCTGGTTTGGAATATTCCCCATATCCGATCCCGACCACCAAGGCGACGCAAATGGAAACTAGCTAAGCACTGGTGTCCAGGGAAGATCCTGGCGCTACAGAACGGCCGTTCTCTTGCGGCGCGGCCCTCAGCGGCTGAGCAGCAATTGCCACCTTCGCAGCGCGAAGCAGCCGTTCCCCAATAACATAACCATGCTCAGCCACTGCGATGATCGAACCGGCCGCATGCTGGTCACTGGGAAGCTCTGCGATCGCATCATGGAGGTTTGGATTGAATTTTTGGCCAACGGCATCGATCCGTTTGATCGCAAATCGTTCGAATACGCCCATCAACTGACGCTGCGTCGCTTCAATTCCATCGAAAACGGATTGCACATCTGCCGGCAGCGCCAACCGTTTCTCCGGCGTCATAATGTCGAGCGCGCGCTCGAAATTGTCAGCAACATTCAACAGTTCCTTTGCAAACCGGGAAAACGCAAACTGTGCAGCATCGTTTTTCTCACGCTCCGCACGCTTGCGCAGATTTTCCATGTCGGCCACCGAGCGCAAATAACGATCTTTCAATTCCGCAATTTCGCTGCTCAACGCTGCGATTTGCGCTGCCTCGCGCACGATGTCGGCGCCATCCAGGCTCAAGGCGTCATTCGCTCGCGCACTTTGCGGCAAGTCGTTGGCTGCATTCAAAGCGGCGTTGAAGGCGTCTTCGTCGTTTTTCGGTTCGTTCATAGCCATTATAGTCCTGTCAACTCTCAAGTAATTACTTCTGCTGGCTTATCAATCTGCTGATCACACGTGCCGTATAATCCACCATCGGCACGATGCGTGCGTAATTAATCCGCGTCGGTCCAATCACGCCGATGACCCCCACAACTCTCTGCGCCTGGTCGGCATAAGGGGCGGCAATGACGGATGAACCGGACAAGGAATAGAGCTTGCTTTCAGCGCCAATGAAAATGCGCACACCATCTCCCTGCTTGGCAAGCTCGAGCATCTGAATCAAATCATTTTTGCGTTCGATGTCGTCGAACAGCCTGCGAAC
>JANOFD010000672.1:0-1894 GCA_031413455.1 Rhodobiaceae bacterium | reverse complement strand
GATGGCTGCTACGCGATCGTCACCGATCTTGCCGCTGCGGTAGCCGACACCCAAACCGTGCATGAACGCTACAAGGACTTGGCCAAGGTGGAGGCTGACTTCCGGATTTCGGTATGCAGCGGGCGGCCGGCGATGGTGCGTTTGTGATAGCGGGTGGTTTTCATGGGCGAACGACTTCCTTGGGGCTGATGGCGCAGGGACGGCGCGCCTGACTCTGGTGCCAATCTACTCCGGTCATGGCAAAAAGGGTTTCAATTTCCCACCGTTTTGAGCAATCTTTGGTCAGCATCTGGAACATTTCGGCTTGCTGGCGCAAAGTCTGCGCGAACCGCCCTCGGGAGAACTCATGATCCCCCACCCTCGCCGCTATGGTTTCGAATTCGCCGGTCAGCGTGACTTGCCGGAAACAGCGACCGATTATGCCTCGCTGATGCGCGATGGATACGTCATTGTTGACGGCTTGCTTGACACACAAACATGTCAGGCACTTCGCACTGAAAGCGACCGTTTGCTCGGCGGTACTGGCCGCAACAGTTTCGAAGGCTTCAAGACCCAGCGTGTGTACAACATCCTGGCCAAGACGCGGCTCTTTGACGACTTGATTGATCATCCGCGCTTGCTGGCGCTGATCGACCATGTTTTTGAACCGAACTATCTTTTGAGCCAGGCCCAGATCATCAACATTCTGCCCGGCGAAGACGCTCAATCGCTGCACTTCGATGACGGCTTCTATAAAATTCCGCGCCCACGTCCGGCGCTGGGATTGGCGGCGATCTGGGCATTGGACGATTTCACGCCCGACAATGGCGCGACCGTGATCATTCCTCAAAGCCATGAATGGGATTCAAACACCACGCCGACGCGCGAACAGACAATACCATGTGTCATGCAAGCAGGCTCTGCCGTGTTTTTTCTGGGTACACTCTTGCACGGCGGCGGTGCCAATCGGACAACGCGCAGCCGCCTGGCGTTCACAAACCAATATTGCGCGCCCTGGCTGCGTCAGCAGGAAAACTTTTTTCTCGAAGTCCCGCGCGCCATCACCCGCACCCTGCGCCCCACTATCCAAAGCCTGATGGGATATTCGGTTTACCCGCCGTTCATGGGCATGGTGGATTCGATGCATCCGAAGCGGGTATTGAGCGAAGACGGCCTTTAAGTCTTCTCCCAAATTGACTCGAACCCATCCGGCGCGCCCAACACTTGTGCCGGGCTTTTCTTGTTGATGTGCCCGATGAGGCCGCGATAGACGCCGTAGCCCACCAGTTCCTGCAATCGCGGTGAAAACGCCTTCACCATTTCCGGTTTCAGCCCCAGCTGTTGGTTCTCCTGCTGGCGGATGAAGCCGGCGCAATAGTTCATGGCGATGCCTGTCCGGCGTTGGCCTGTCGTGTTGGCGCCGCCGCCGTGCCACAGCGATCCATCCCAGATCAGTACGCTGCCTTTTTTCATTTCGGCGGGAATGGATTCATAGGTGCCGCCGTACACCGGGTTGTCTTTCACATGGCTGCCTGGCACCAGCCGCGTGGCGCCATTGGCCTCGGTGAAATCGGTCAAGGCCCACATCGAATTGCAGACAATGGGAATGTGCGGCTTGGCGAGCGGGATCACCATGTCGTCCGCATGAATGGGCTGCGCGATCTCGCCCGGATCGATGGCGATCGACGACAGCGAGGAGATCAAACACCCGGGATCCAGAATCTCCTCCACGACGGGCAGCACATTCGCGTGAACCGGCACGTCCGGAAACGGCGCGCCGTACGCGAGCAGGTTGTAAATCCGGACCGTCTTGTGTCCCTCAAACCCGTTCATAGCGGGCTTCGCGTCCAGCTGCCGCTCAAGCCGCAAAAGCGCGGCGTTCAGCGCATCGACCAGATCGGGCGTAATCGCATCC
>JANOFD010000671.1:0-1504 GCA_031413455.1 Rhodobiaceae bacterium | reverse complement strand
GCAAGCCGTACCAGGCGATGTTAGTGCCGGATACGGCGATTCTCTCCGACCAGGACAAGCGGTTCGTCTTAATTGTCGACAAGGAAAAGACAGTCCGCCGGCGGAATGTGTCGCTGGGAGTCGATGAGCGCTTGATTGATCTCGCGGTAAACCGTGCCCAACAAATTCAGCGGCACGTAAAGCTGTGTCAGAAATCCGTTGACGACAACCAAACCGCCCAGCGTCATCATATTCAACGATATGTGATACGCAGCCAAGCTCATCACCGCCACAAGACCCACCGTGATAATCGCTGCTTGCCCGGCATTCAGCACCGACAACGACATTTGGGACTTCTCCGACGCGTCCGCGTAGCGCACCATCGCTTGGTCATAGCGGTTGGCCTCGTGGGCTTCGTTGTTGAAGTACTTCACCGTTTCATAGTTCAACAAACTATCAACGGCCTTGGTATTCGCCTCGGTGTCGCTGTCGTTCATTTGACGACGAATTTCCGTTCGCCACGACGTCACGCGTATTGTAAAAACACCGTAGACCACGACGGTCACAACCGTAATCGCCACATAGCCCCAATGATAGGCCCACAGCAGATAACCGCAAACGAGCACGAGTTCGAGGATCGTCGGCGCAATCGAAAACAAAACATAAAAAAGCAGAACATCAATGCCCTTGGTGCCGCGCTCGATGACCCGCGTCAGCCCCCCAGTCTTGCGCTCAAGGTGAAAGCGCAGCGACAGCGCATGAATGTGCCGGAACGTCCGCCCGGCAACAGTTCGCACGGCGTTGTATACGGCCTTGGCCGCAATCGCATCGCGCAACTGCGCGAACCCCTGCATCAGTATGCGCGCGACGCCATAGGCGACAATGAAAGCAATCGCCACGCCAACGGCCTGCACGGCCGCGCCACTGCCGCCCAGCGCATCAACCGCCGCACCGTAAAACAGGGGAAACGAAAGTGTCGCGACCTTGGCCAGCACCAGCGCCACCATCGCAATAACGATGCGCGCTTTCAGATCAGTCCGGCCATCCGGCCAGAGATAAGGAACAATGGCCTTGATCGGGCCAAAGCGGCTCATGCCCTTTTGAGCATCGCCCGCACTTACTGTCGCTCGTCCTGGAGAAGGTGCCATGGCGATCCCTTACGCCATACAGAGTGCAAGTTCCAGAAAAACTGTCCGTCCACGAACCCTATCCCGGAAGCACCAAACGCTGACCCGTATAAATCATGTCCGGGTCATTGATCTTGCCTTTGTTCGCGGCATAGATTGCCCGCCACTTCTTGCCGCTGCCGTAATGGCGCTTTGCGATCCGCCACAAACTTTCTCCGCGGCGGATGGTGATCTCCGAGCCGCCAACGTCTTTGGGTGTATGCGCCGCAAGCTTCGCTGCCGACAACTTGAAGGGTATGTGCGCTTCATCGAGAGCCTCACCGGCAGCGCTGATCAGATTGAGCGTGACTGTTGTGGCGTCTTTGCCTGTGGCGTTCTGTACATCCATTGACCACTGC
>JANOFD010000670.1:0-2547 GCA_031413455.1 Rhodobiaceae bacterium | reverse complement strand
ACCCCCTTAACAGAACATAAATAGAACTAAATTGCGCACTTGTCAATAGGGCCGCTTCGATGTGTTCGATCCGGCCTTCCGCAAGCCGCACCGCCCGGAAAAGTCGGGATCCCTGCCACGTCCACCTCGTCGTCGAGCCAAGGATAAGGCTGCCTTCGACGCAACTCTCGTAGCGCGGAAACGCTCGGCCACCCCATCGCCCGGCCCGCGCCCCGGGCCGCAAGCCAGAGAACCCGGTTGTGAACCAGCCGACCCTGCTCTAATCTTTCGTCACGAGTGACCAGGGAAATACTGTCCCCTCTTTCTCGGTGCAGGAACGAGCAGCAGCAGGAGCGCCAGATGTCCCTCGATCCGCAGTCTGAGGCCGTGGTCAACGCACTAAACGCCACCGGCCTGTTACCGTTTCGCCAGCACACGCCCGCAACCGTACGCGAAAAAGTCTTGGCGCTGCGCGTGGCCCGTCCGGCGCAGTCGGCTTACCCGATGGCCAGTGTCACCGAAGAGACCATCACCACGCCCGACGGCAGCTTCAGGGTGCGCATCCTTGTGCCCCGCACGGGCGCGCCCAAGCCGGCCCCCATGCCCGCGTTCATCTATTTCCACGGTGGCGGCTTTTTTGCTGGTGGCATCGATGAAACCGACGAACTCGTCCGCCGCATCGCCACCGGCGCCGGCTGTATTGCCATCAACGTGGACTATCATCTGTCTCCCGAAGCCAAGTTCCCCGTCGCTGTCAACGATGCGTGGGCAAGCCTCTGTTGGGTCGTGGAGAATGCCTCAAGGCTCGGGCTCGACCCCGGCAGAATCGTCCTCGCAGGAGACAGCGCTGGCGGAAACCTCACCCTTGTCACCAGCCTCATGGCGCGTGAGCGCGCCGGACCAAAACTCGCCTTCCAGCTTGCCATCTATCCCAGCACCGACTTGCGTCCCGGCGCCCGCACCGCATCGCGCCAAAAGTGGGGACAGGGTGGATATATCCTCGACAATGGCGACATCGAATGGATGCTGGACCACTATCTCAACAGCAGCGGCGAGGGCAATGACTGGCGCGCCTCACCCATCCTCGCGCCGGATGTCTCGGCGCTCCCTCCAGCCCTCATCATCACCGCTGGCCACGATCCCCTCATGGACGAAGGCGCCCATTACGCCCAACGCCTCAATGCCGCCGGCGTGCCGGCAGAGCATGTATGCTTCGAAGGCACCTTCCACGGCTTCATCGGCTACGCCGGCATCATCGACACCGCCACCCGCGCGATCGACCTGATCTGCGACCGGCTCAGGCGCGCCCTCGCCCCAGACCAAACGCGCACGTGATCCCGGCCCTACGCTCGCGTGCGCTCGTTCCAGCTGGGACATGTGACACAGCTTTTGGGGTCAGACATTTTTTGCTCTTGCTCGTTAACGTGTATTTTGTCGACATTTCCAAAAATAGCTTCATAGCCTCAGAATTAAGGGGGCATGATAAATATTTCCCGGAACTCCAGAATTCCGAATTAAAGGGACGCAATACTTAATTGACAGGCGCCTCAGGCAGGTGCAGGCTCCCGTCGCGCTCGATAACAAATTCTGAGATCGAAGCGGGCCTACCCGCCAGGCACTATCGTAATTTGCGTCGCGGCGAAGGCAAACGGCAACGCGATTTTGCTTGCCTGTAAGCGGCAAGTTCGCTTGCCGATCCGGCAATTTTACCTTACCCATGCTCTACCATTGAGAACGCAACCCAACTGTGGATTTAATCCCCCGATGAAGGCGATCCATTTCACTTCCGGCACCCCGGGGGTCAAAAAGAATTGGGGTCAGACACCATTTCCATGGAATATGATAATACGATGACACGACACTGGACTGCACCCTTCGTGTGTGCGTATCAGAAATCACCTGAGATTGGTCCACCAGCGATCATTTTGGAACGGCCCCATGAGGCGACGCGGAAACGGCGAGCAAACTTGCTTGCCCGCAATTTGCTGAGCCCGCCTGCCAGTCTTCCAATTTTACCTTACCCATGCTCTACCATTGAGAATATCACGCAACTGTGGATTCAATCCCCCGATGAAGGCGATCCATTTCATTTCCGGCACCCCGCGCTCCGGCTCGACGCTTCTGTCGGCCATCCTGCGGCAGAACCCGGCGTTCTATGCCAATATGTCGAGCCCCCTGCTCGCCATGCTTAACGGCGTCTACAATGCCATGGGCGCGCTCCAGGAATGGGCCCCGCTCATCACGGACCAGCAACGCGCCGATTCAATGCGTGCGGTTTTCGAAGGATACTATCGCAGCACCGGCTCGGACAAAGTCATCTTCGACACCAACCGCGGTTGGTGCGCAAAAATGCCAACTCTGGCGTCGTTGTTTCCCAACGCGCGCGTCATCGCCTGCGTGCGCGAGTTTGCGTGGATCGTCGACTCGTTTGAACGCCTCTACGTGCAAAACCCGTTACTGATGTCGAAGATGTACACCCTCACGAACGGCAACTCCGTCTACGCGCGCCGAACAGCGCGCGGACATCTTCAGGCACCGGCAGCGCCGCGCGTTGGGCGACCGCGCGCC
>JANOFD010000669.1:0-8730 GCA_031413455.1 Rhodobiaceae bacterium | reverse complement strand
CGGTCATTCAGGAATATTTAGCCTTACGAGGTGGTCCTCGCTGATTCACACGGAATTTCACGTGCTCCATGCTACTTGGCCCGCGCAACTCTCCGCGTCACCAACATGTACCACCGCAAACCAGCCAATGTGAAGCCCTGCTGGAACACAACGGTTACAGACCGCCAGATTGTGCTACAGCGCGTTTCGCCGAATTCGAACCGCATATCGTTTTTGACTTGTAACACACACCCCACCATCGTCATGGCCGGGCTCTTGACCCACGCGAAGGGGGCGGTTTTCGTTGGGCAAGCTGCCGCCGCGAGGCTGAATTGATGGTTCCAATCAAGCAACACGCATACTAATGGTTAGGTCTCCGGTTCTACGCGTTCAACCCAAGGCGACCGACTCATGCGCCCCCAAGACATCCTCGACTTTTGGTTCGACGAACTCACTCCTTCTCAATGGTACAAGGTAGACACAAATCTGGATGCCGCGATGGTGCAGCGCTTCGAACCAACCTATCGCGAACTCAGCCGCTCCGTCCCACCTGACTGGCGCGAAAGTGCGCGAGGTAGTCTTGCTGCCGTCATCGTGCTGGATCAATTTCCGCGCAACATGTTCCGCGGCACCCCGCAAGCTTTTGCGACCGATGCAAATGCGCTGGCCTTGTCGGAGGAGGCCATCGACAAGAACCAGGATCGAGAGCTGAACGTTGCCGAACGGCAGTTTCTCTACATGCCGTTCCAACACGCTGAAGATCGGGCACACCAAACACGCTCCGTTCAACTTTTCGAGAGTCTTGGCAATACGAACGTCCTCGATTTCGCGCATCGTCACCGCGCCATCATCGAGCGTTTCGGACGCTTTCCGCATCGCAACGCGATTCTAGGGCGCGCCTCTACAGCCGAAGAATTGGAATTCCTGACGCAGCCGGGATCGTCGTTTTGAAAGCCAGGCCCGGACCTGATATGGAAGCCTCATGAACCAAAACGTCACAACACCGGTCACATTCAAACCGCTCGACCCGGCCAAATTCAAAGACCCGGACGTCACCGCCAAGGGCGAGCGCCGCGCAACCGTCGTGCTGAAGCGGCTTGAAACGCTGTGGTTCAACACCGGCACGCTTTGCAACATCGAATGCGCCAATTGTTATATCGAGTCTTCGCCGAAAAACGACCGCCTCACCTATCTGACCGCAGGTGAGGTCACCACTTACCTCGACGAAGCCGAAGCCTTGAACCAGCGCCCCGTCACCATCGGCTTCACCGGCGGCGAACCGTTCATGAATCCGGATATGCCTACTATCCTGGAACAATCGCTTGCGCGCGGCTATGACGTGCTTGTCCTCACCAACGCCATGAAGCCGATGATGCGCCCGCGCGTCCAGGCGGCGCTCAAGCAAATCAGCGCCAAACACCACGATCAATTAGTGCTGCGCGTCAGCGTCGACCATTGGCGCCAGGACCTGCATGACGAAGAACGTGGGGAAGGCAGCTTCGCAGAAACGCTGGACGGTTTGCGCTGGCTCCGCGATCACAATGTGAGAACCGCGATCGCCGCGAGACTGCGCTGGGGCGACCAAGACGAAGACATGCGCGCAGGGTTTAACGACCTCTTTGCGCGCGAAAAGCTGAATGTTGACGCCCGCGATCCCGAAGCCCTTGTCATATTCCCCGAAATGGACGCGCGCGCCGATGTCCCCGAAATCACTGTCGATTGCTGGCGCATTTTGAGCAAGAGCCCGGACGACATGATGTGCGCCACCAGCCGCATGGTCGTTAAACGCAAAGGCGCGCCCGCACCATCGGTCGTCGCCTGCACGCTTCTGCCCTACGACCCGCAATTCGAACTGGGCCCAACGCTCAGAAGCGCAATGGAACCGGTAAAACTAAACCACCCCCACTGCGCCAAATTCTGCGTCCTCGGCGGCGGCAGCTGCAAAACGTAGAAAAAAAATTCACCGCGAATCCGCGAAGGACGCGAAGCAAAAACCTCGTTGTGGCCGCGCTTGATCCGGACAACCAGCGGGCGCGTAGGGTCCTCATTATTGAACCACCAAGGACACCAAGAGTCCGCGATTCGCCTGAACACCTTGGTGTCCTTCGTGTTCTTGGTGGTTCAACTCTTCTTTTCGTTGACGCTCCCCCGGGTAGCCGAGTCAGGCCCGGCCACAACGAGGTTTTTGCTTCGCGTCCTTCGCGGCTTCGCGGTGAATTATTTCTACTTTACCGCAGCGGCGAGTAGTTCACCGGCACCCAGACATAACCCTTCCCCTCGGACCTGAGCCGTCCGATACCCGGAAAGGAAATATGCGCCGACGCCACCAGATAGCCTTGGCGTGCGGCTTCCGCATAAGCCTTTTTGCGCTGTGCCGCTGCGGCTTTTGAATCGATGTCGAACTGGATCGTGACCGCCGGGTTGGCGAACTGCACCGCCGCGACATGCATCAAGTCGCCCCAGAACACCATCTTTTGTCCCTTGCTTTCGGCAACATAGACGCTGTGGCCGGGCGTATGGCCTCGCGTTGCAACGGCTTTAACGCCGGCAACAAGATCGGTGTTGCCATCGAACGTCTTGAACTTGCCTGCCGCGATGTAAGGCTTGACCGAAGACTGAGCGCCCTCGACGAAAGCCTTCATCTCGGCGGGAGCATTCTTCAGGGTTTCTGCAGACAACCAGAAATCGGCGTCATGCTTGTCCGCGCGCACGACGGCATTCGGAAATGCAATCTTGCCGTCCGGCGCGATGCCGCCAACATGATCGCCATGCAAATGGGTGATGTAAATCTCGTCCACCTGCTCAGGTTTGTAGCCCGCTTCGGTCAAGCTGACCAACAACCGCCCGACTGTTGGTCCGAACAGCTTGCCCGACCCGGCATCGACCATCACCAATTTCTCACCTGTGTTGATAAGGTAGGCATTGACCGAGGTTTCGACCGGACTCTTCAGAAATCCCTTGGCAAGCGCCTTGTTGACCTTGGCCGGCGTTGTGTTGGTGAGTAACTTTTCGGCGTCCAACGGAAATGCGCCATCCGACAACGCCGTGATCTCGAAATCGCCAAGCATCACACGATAGAACCCAGGCGCTTGTGTTTTGACCATCGGTGCGCCGGCCGATGCGATGCCAGTCAGCACGGCAAAAGCCAAAGCGCTCATGAATAGTTTCATATGGAATCTCCTAAATTTTGAAATGCTTCGATAACTTCAAGCCCTGTGCCTGATAGTGCGAGCCGATGCCTTGCCCATAGACGCGCTCCGGCGGTTCGGTCAGCCGCTCAAAAACCAGGCGCCCGATGATCTGCCCGTGCTGCAAAATGAACGGCACCTCATGGCTGCGCACTTCCAGCACCGCACGTGATCCCGCGCCGCCCGCACCCGAATAACCAAACCCCGGATCAAAAAACCCGGCATAGTGGACCCGGAACTCCCCCACCAGTGGATTATATGGCACCATTTCGGCCGCGTATTCCGGCGGAATCGACACCGCCTCACGCGACGCCAGAATGTAGAACTCGTTGGGGTCCAGCACCAACGACGCGTCTTGCCGCGCTCGAATGGGCTCCCAGAAATCAAGCGCGTCATGCGCGCCGGACTTGTCGACATCGACTAAACCCGCGTGACGCTTGGCACGATATCCCACCAATTCATTTGAGCTTGCGCCCGTCAAGTCAACGGTCAGCGCTATGCCGTCGCTAATGTCTGCATCACCTGCGACGATGCCCTGCTCCTTTTGCAATCGCCGCAATTCGGTGTCCGTGAACGGCGGCGAGCCGCGCCGCAAGCGCAACTGGTTCAGCCGCGAGCCTTCGCGCACCAATATCGAAAACGACCGCGGACTGACCTCTGCATAAAGTGGCCCTTCATAGCCGGGCTCAATCCGGTCGAATTCCTTCGCCCGGTCCGTGATCAGGCGCGTGAACACATCAAGCCGCCCGGTCGAGCTCTTCGGATTGGCAACCCCGGCGACGCGGGACGGCAATGCCACGCTCTCCAACAACGGCACGACATAGACACAGCCCGCCTCGAATACCGCGCCCTTGGACAAATCGATTTGATGCAACGCCAATTGATCGATCCGGCTTTTGACTGTGGAGTCAGGGCCCGGCAAAAAACTCGCCCGGATACGCCAGGCCACGCTGCCCAGACGCAAATCCAGGCTCGCCGGCTGGATCTGTGCGTCCTCGATGTCGGTCAACGCCTTCAGACGTCCACGCTGGATCATGCCGCGCAAATGGCTTGCTGGAAGAATTCCGGTGGAATGCCCGCGCGAAACTTCCGCAGTGTCATCCGTGTTATTAAACAAGGTCTGGCTCATGTCGCCGTTTGTAAGCCACCATCTGGCTTTCAGCAAAGAGGCGCGGCTGAATGTCCCCAGACCTTCCCTCTTCATTGACCACAAACCCCGCGACACCCTAAGTTGCACCCACGTGGTGATTTGAGCCGGTCAGCTTCGCGGCCACGTTAAACAAACAGCTAAACGGCCGGGTCGCGCGACCTCCGACCCTGCCTGGGATTATTTTTGGAGTAGGTGACGATGGGTGAACTCGAGCCTGGCCGCAAATACGGCCTCAAGACCCGCCTCGTGCGCGGCGGCCTCAAGCGTTCGGAAAATGGCGAAACCTCTGAGGCGCTTTATCTGACCTCGGGCTTTGCCTACGACAACCCCGAAACGGCGGAAGCGCGCTTCAAGGGCGAAGACCCCGGCTACACCTATTCCCGCTTCGCCAATCCCACAGTGTCCATGTTCGAAGAACGCATGGCGCTCATCGAAGGCGCGCCCGTCGCCCGCGCCACCGCCACCGGCATGGCCGCCGTCACCACGGCTCTGCTGTGCCATCTGCGCCAGGGCGATCACGTCATCGCCGCGCGCGCCATGTTCGGCGGCTGCCGCTATGTCGTTGAAGACGTGCTGCCGCGCTTCGGGATCGCCTCGACTCTGGTCGACGGCTGCAATCTCGACGCCTGGCGCGCAGCGGTAAGACCCAACACAAAGGTGCTCTTCCTCGAAACACCGGCCAACCCGACTTTGGAAATCATCGATCTGCGCGCCGTCGCCGAAATCGCGCACGCAGCCGGCGCCCGCCTGATCGTCGACAATGTTTTCGCCACCCCGGTACTGCAGCGTCCGATGGAGTTCGGCGCCGACATCGTTGTCTATTCCGCGACCAAGCACATCGATGGCCAAGGCCGTTGTCTGGGCGGCGTGATCCTGTGCGATAAGAAATTCCTCGACGATCATCTGCAAATCTTCATGCGCAACACCGGCCCTTCGATCAGTCCTTTCAACGCCTGGGTCATGATCAAGGCGCTGGAGACACTCGACCTGCGCGTGCGTGCGATGTGCGAACACGCGAGCGCCGTCGCCGATGCACTGGCGCACGGAAGCAAAATTACCCGCGTTATCTATCCAGGTCGCGCCGACCATCCCCAGGCAGAACTCGCGCGGGCGCAAATGTCGCTTGGCGGCTCGCTGGTGTCGTTTTATCTCGACGGCGGCAAGGACCTGGCGTTCCGCTTCGCCAAGGCACTCAAGCTTATCGACATCTCCAACAATCTCGGTGATGCAAAGTCGCTCATCACCCACCCTACAACCACCACCCACTTCCGCCTGACGCCGCAAGCGCGCGCGGAGCTTGGCATAACAGATGGAATGATGCGTCTGTCAGTCGGCCTCGAAGACCCCGCCGACCTGATCGACGATCTGCAACAGGCACTCAACTCGCTGTAGGAGACCAATTATGCACGAATACCGCGCAACGACATCCTGGCGCCGCACGTCAGAGGACTTCACCTACGACACTTACAACCGCGCTCACGAAGTAACCTTCGGCGGCGGAGAAGTTGTTCCTTGGTCGGCCGCACCGGAATTCAAAGGAGATGCTGATCGTGTGAACCCTGAAGAAGCCTTCGTTGCATCTCTTTCCAGCTGCCACATGCTCACGTTTCTGGCGCTTGCAGCTCGCAAACGCTGGATCGTTGATGTCTACGTCGACGCGGCTTCAGGTGTCATGGAACGCAACAGCGAAGGCAAATACTGGGTCAGTCGGGTAACACTGCGCCCCAAAGTGACATTCGCGGGCGAGCGTCAACCATCTACCGAAGAGATTTCCGCGCTTCATCACGTTGCGCATGATAATTGCTTTGTTGCGAACTCAGTGACGTCGGACGTATCGATAGACGGCGCTTAACGAATTCAGCAGGGGCTTGAACCCGTGATGCGGTTTCGAGAGCGGGAGTACAGACATCATGTTCGAGCGGATTACACGCAAAGTCAAAGTATCGGTTCAGCCGGCGTTCTTGGCCGACCAGTCCGCCCCTGATCACAACCACTTTTTTTGGGCCTACACGGTTCTGATCGAAAACGAGAGTCCCGAAACAATACAACTGCGCGCCCGCTATTGGCGCATAATCGACGCCAACGGCCGCACCATCGAAGTTAAGGGCTCAGGCGTTGTCGGGCAGCAGCCCATCCTGCGCCCGGGCGAGAAATTTGAGTACCGCTCCGGCACGCCACTGGAAACACCTTCAGGCATGATGCTGGGCGCCTATCAGATGCAAACCTCGCAAGGCGAAAGCTTTCAGGTCGATATTCCGACATTCCCGCTGGATAGCCCCCACGAGTCGCGCCTTATTCACTAACTGCCTATTGAATTCATAGCCCCACGTGCTTTGATCCAGGCACGCGAGCGGGAGATGGCTGCAATGGTGTCAATGATACGAAAACAAGCGGTCAAACCGAAGATCATCGAACAACCGCGCCCCACGCGCGATGAAGCTGAGGCCGCCGTTTCAACCTTACTGCGTTGGGCAGGCGACGACCCCACCCGCGAAGGCTTGCGTGACACGCCCGCCCGCGTCGCCCGGGCCTACGAAGAATGGTTTTCAGGCTACAAAATAGACCCCGAAGACTACATGAAACGCACCTTCGAAGAAGTGGAAGGCTATGACGAGATGATCGTCTTGCGCGGTATCCGCTTCGAATCCCACTGTGAACATCATCTGGCACCCATAATCGGCAAGGCGCATGTCGGCTATCTGCCGTCGAACCGCGTCGTGGGGATCTCCAAGCTCGCACGAGTCGTCGAAGCCTACGCCCGCCGCCTGCAGGTGCAAGAAAAAATGAACGCCCAGATCGCCAGTTGCATCCAGCGGATACTGGAACCCAAAGGCGTTGCCGTCGTCATCGAAGCCCAACACCAATGCATGACCACACGCGGTGTCCACAAAACAGGCGTCACCATGGTCACCAGCACGATGCTCGGCGCTTTCCGCAAAGACCCCATGACTAGGCGCGAATTCCTGACCATCATCGGCAATCCCGCTACAAGCCTTGACGGCTAAACATGGGGGCACTATTCACGCCGCGCGAGATGATCGAACGCTTGGTAGCATTCGACACCACCAGCCGCTCGTCAAACCTCAATCTCATCGATTTCGTCAGTGACTACCTCAAGGGTCACGGCCTGACGCCGCGCCTGATCCCGAACCCTGAAGGCACCAAAGCCAACCTGCTCGTGACCCTGGGCCCGGACGCGCCCGGCGGCATCATTCTGTCCGGCCACACCGATGTCGTGCCCGTCGATGATCAGCCATGGGACACCGATCCCTTCACCGTCACGCAAAAAGATGGAAAGCTCTTTGGCCGCGGCACCTCGGACATGAAAAGCTTCTCAGCCGTGGCACTCGCTCTCGTGCCGGAATTTTTGGCCCGCGGCGTCAAGGTTCCAATTCACATCGCCCTGTCCTACGACGAAGAAGTCGGCTGTCTGGGCGTGCGCCCCATGATCGCCGACATTGTGCGCAACATCCCCAAGCCCAAACTCGCCATCATCGGCGAGCCTACCGATATGAAAGTCGTCAACGCCCACAAGGGCATCCGTTCTTTCCGCACCACAGTCACCGGCCGCGAGGCCCACTCAAGCCAAACCCACAAAGGCGTCAACGCGGTCATGGTCGCCGCCGAGCTGATCATGTATCTGTCCGACCTAGCGGAACAAATGCGCCGCCGCGGCGACCCGTCTGGCCGCTTCGATCCGCCCTACACCACCACCCAGTCTTCCACCATCGAAGGCGGCACGGCACTCAACATTCTCGCGCGCCATTGCACCTTTCAATGGGAATACCGCTATCTGCCGGGCACGGACCAACACGAACTCTTCAACCAATTCCAAGCCCACATACGCAAAAACATTCTGCCCCGCCTGCGCCAGGTCGCTCCGGAAGCCGACATCGAAACCCTGCCGCGCGCCCACGTGCCGCCATTGATGCCCCATGACAATTGCCCGGCTGAAGCGCTCGCCAAACAGCTCACCGGCCGCAACCACGCCGAGGCCGTCTCATACGGCACCGAAGCAGGGCTCTTCCAGGAGGCAGATATTCCAGCTGTTGTCTGCGGCCCCGGCAATATCGCGCAAGCCCACAAACCCAACGAGTTCATCGAGCTTTTGCAAATCGACGCCTGCGTGACCTTCATGCGCCGCATGATCGATCACGCCTGCTCAGGTTCGGTAAAATCCGCTGGCGAAAACTCATAGCGCGTGGAACAAAATTCGCAAGTAGCGCGGATCAAGCCATCCGCTTCGACCAATTCGTTCACCTCGTCCGCCGAGTACTGCCGCAGCACCGACGACACGCGCTCCGCGCTGCACCGGCATTCAAATTTCAGGGGTTGAACATCGAAAACCCGCACGCCGTCTTCATGATACAGCCGGTAGAGCAAGCGCTCCGCCTCGACCAGCGGATCAACGAG
>JANOFD010000668.1:0-1303 GCA_031413455.1 Rhodobiaceae bacterium | reverse complement strand
GATATCAAGCCCGCCCGAATCGAAACACACGCCCTTGCCCACCAGCGTCACCTGCGGCTTCGACCTGTCACCCCAGCTAAACTCCACCAACCGCGGCGCACGAGAAGACCCTGCCCCCACCGCCCAGATCATCGGGAAATTATTCTCAAGCAGCGCCCGGCCTTCAATCACGTTGAACAGCGCACCATGCCCGTGGGCAAGCGAGGCCGCAGCCCCCGCCAACTCCGCAGGCCCCATCGCATTGGCCGGCGTATTCACCAGATCGCGCGCCAGCATCATTCCACGCGCCATCCGCAACACCTGACCACGATCAGCATCCGTGGGCCAAGCCAACACCGCACGTGGCTTGACCGCATCGCCACTCTTGAAGCGCGAAAACGAATAGTGCCCCAGCGCCCAGGCCAGAGCCAACCGGTTCCCGTTCGTCGATTGCGGAACCAGCGCAAAGCGATAGTGCCCCGCCGGAAGCAACGAAGGCAGTGCCGCACTGGCAAACGCATCCTCGTCCGCGCCCAACCCAAACACCGCGCCTGCAAACTGTCCCCCGCCTCCCGGCAGGAATTGAATCTTGCCCGCCGCCGCCGAAAACCCAACCGACCGCAACCAGTTGGCATGGGGCTCCAGCGGCCCGTTCAACGCCCCGTCCAACATGGCCTTGCTCACCGCATAGAGCGGCACGGCAGAATCAGCGGAACTCGAAAATAGTTCATTGATCTTCATGGCTGCCACATTGCCTCACGCGCTTCCGCGCTCACTAGGATTGACGATACAAAAAAAATAGCCGCGCACTTGGGGCGCGCACAACCGACAAGCGAATATTGCATGTGTTGCGGACCCACGATAGCTGTGCGACCTCTTTGCCCCAAGAATTAGATGCTGCGGGCGGGGACTGGAATGCAAAGCAAAATCCCGTTTCTTTTGATTTCATCGGCACTCGCTTTCGCCAAATAGGTCTTTGCGCAACGCCGCCGTAATACCGCGTCGGAAATAAGCCCCAAATCCCGCGGCCAATCCGAAGGGTGCAGCCCAAAAGACCGCCGCCACATTCCCCTGCGTTGTTCCACAGGCGATAACCGCCTGAAGTCAGTCATCGCAGCGAGTCGAATGAAGCATTCCGCACTCTGTCAGGGACACAATCTCATTCAGCTTTCAGCAGCGCTGCACCGCATGACCCGTATCGTCACTCGTGACAATAGAAAAGGATGTACTGAAGTCATAGAGCGGACATAGCATCTCGTTGCTGACAGGCGAATTCGAAAATCGATTACTACCAACAGGCGAAATCCCAGCTTGCAACGGCACG
>JANOFD010000667.1:0-1881 GCA_031413455.1 Rhodobiaceae bacterium | reverse complement strand
CGTTCTCGTCCGGAATGCCTTCCAGCTTTTGAGCCAACCGTTCGATGCGAACGTCATTCAGCGAGCTGTCATTCCACGAGACCAACGTGCTGTCGCCGGCGTCCTAACCGAATTCGGTCATGGACCATTTCAACGTCACGGAGTGCGGGTTGCCCGCTGGCAGCCAGTGCACGGTCGCAGAGTCCGTTACGTCACCCCCGGGTCTCGTTCCATTGCCGCCGACCCCTTCTCATGTTTGTAACGGCAGCGATGCGATCTGGACGACGACCTATTCGCCTATAAACGCCACCGCCACGATTACTACGAACAGCACGCGGGTTATAACTGTCACGAACACGCTGGCGTGTCCCGTCGTCTGTACGCCGGCCTGCGCAAAGAAGAAATCACCGACTTTGCCGTCGGCCATTCCTCTTGGGTGCCCGACAGACACTCAGCGCGACAAGGCAACTGGAAAGTGTACGAAGGTGGAACGGCCGAGAGTTTCGCCGAAGCAACGCAACAACTGATCAACTTTCACGCTGTGCGCGATGAAGGAAGGCAAATTGTGCGCCACGCTCGACCAGTGCCCGAACGCCGGCCAGGAGAACTGCAACCCATTCGTCGAACGCAAAGTAGGCGACACGTGGGACGTAACACTCGCCAACGGCACCACGGCCCAAGCAGCACTTGTCGCTGGGCGATAACAATCGACAATCGGGGGAGAGACGCCGGAGATCACTCTCGCGTCTCTCCTCCCTTGCCCGCAGATAATTACGGCTACCGCCTGTCGCGCGATCCACCACTGCGCCAGCGCCCTACGATGCGGCCGCCTCACGCTTAATCCAATTCGTGAGCCGAACGCGCAGCAGCCAAAAAATCATGAACACCAGCGGTAAAAAGACCGGCACAAAGAGAATTGGCGATCCACGAATGAATTCGGGGAACACTTGCGGCTGTCCAAGGAAGAACGAGCCTGTGGCAATGAACAACGCCACACACATGCGCCAAAGATGTCGCGCGATACGCGGCGCGCCGGAAATACCGCCGCGCAAGATCACCTTGAGATCTGAAGCGGCGGCGAAAGCGCCCACGACCATGAATAAAATGAAGGCTTGCGGCGGAGAGTTGTCGATGGTGCCGGTCGGGCTCGCTTGGGCCTCGAGCGCGAAGAGCACGCCGGCAAGAGCAGACCCCAAAGCGACAAAAAACCCCGCGATCGCGAAGCGGTCGACGCCGCCATCCTGACGGAGAACCGTCGTCCACGCGGTAAGGACAAGGTAAAACGTCAAAACCCCCGCGACCGTGTTGGGTCGTTGACCATCGGTCAGAAACGGTGCGACAGCCGCGCCGATCGCGGCGGTGACAAGCATCGCGAGAAAGAACACGGTTCCCGCCGCGCGATGCAGGCGATCACCTTTGCGCGACAGCAGCGCCACGGCACCCGAAACCATCGCAGCCCCTCCGCTCGTGATGTGAAGAACCAAAACGATATCTGCCGCGATGAACGCAGCCTCCGGACTTCCGGGAGGCAGTTCGAGAACGGTCATGGTTGTGACCCACCTGCGTCTTGTCTATTGGCCAAAATAACAAAAACTCGCCGCCTGCCGCTCACCACCATCGATCTCCTCGTTTCAACACGTAATTCGCCAGCACATAGGGCCAGGGAATAATGAACCCGAGAATGACACCCATGAGACAGTCTTGAACCGTCCCCCAATTGTCATCGTCCATTAAACCGGCAGACCACAGCGGCAACGCGACGCCGATCAGCCAAATCGCCTTCCAAACCAGCTCGAAGAGAAGCACCGGCAACATCTGCAGAGGATATCGAAGCCCCAACACCGCCAAAACCTGCACCGCCGCTAATAAGCTGCAGCCGACTCCATGCCACAGGAGCCATGG
>JANOFD010000666.1:0-1764 GCA_031413455.1 Rhodobiaceae bacterium | reverse complement strand
ATCGACGACACCGGTCTGACCGAGGCCGGCGGTCATGATCAGAAGACCAAGAATCATAAGAACTGTGTCGCTGGCGAACCCTGCGAAAGCTTGAGCCGGGGTAAGCAATCCCAGGATTGTCGTCGCGAGCATCACCCCCATGGCTACGACATCTGCAGCTATCCTGTCCCACGCAAACAACACGATGGCGACCGCGAGGATGGTCAGGCACAGAGCGACATCAATCGTCATCGGGGGCGATTCCTTGCGCAGTGTACCCACATACCAATGGGCGCTCCCGATAGCGAGCGCCCATAAACTAATTTCAGTGGAGTTGTGTTAGCGTCCCGCTTGCTTGTCGGTACCGCGGTTGATGCGCGTGATCTTCGTGCCTTCGATGCTGACGCCAGCCATCAATCCTTGCTGATTGAAGATGAAGGCGTAGGCGTCATCCTTCAGCGTGCTGGTCGAAAGATTTTTCGCAACGCCTTCGTCGACGATGACGACGGTCGGTCCAACGCCGATTTCCCAGCCCGCAGTCTTTTCAAGGTAGGTGACGGCTTTTTCGTTCATAAGAAACACAACATAACCGTAAGACTGTGCACCGGCTTGCAGACCCCAAGATCCAGTCACCGAATTGTAATAGTCGGCCACGCGCCCGCCTTTCATCAACGTGCCTTCTCCATAAGCGCCGCCGAAGACGAGACCCGCTTTGACGATATTTGGAAAGATAAGAATGGCGCGTGCGTTTTTGGAGATGTCCGCAGCAGTCCGATTGGTTTGCTTGAGGTTTTGCAGCGCTTGAGCTGAATCCCTGTTCAGGTCATCAGCCGTTGCCGCTTGCGCAGACGAGGCGGCGCCCAACGTCAGAATGGCAGCCATGGCGAATACCGCAGCCACAAAATCTCGTTTTATATTGCTCATATCAATTTCCTTTTGTTGCCCATGAAATGCCGGGGTGCCGGTCACGCGCCATGGGGCAGGGCGCTGACATAGTGAACGCCAAGCCGGTGTCATGGTTCCCGGCCCAGACAGTGAAAAGAAAACGCGCGCGGATCCGCAGATCCGCGCGCGCAATTGTCCGGGTTCAGTGTAGCGTGTCGACAAATTTACGAACTTGCGCTTCGGCCTCTTCTTTGGCGACGCCGTAACGCGTCTGAATCATGCCGATCAATTGATCTCGTTTGCCAGCAATCTTCGTGAGCTCGTCATCCGTGATTTTGCCCCATGTTTCCCGGGCTTTGCCAGTCATCTGCTTCCAATTGCCTTCAACTTGGTCCCAGTTCATCATCGTTCTCCTTCAGTTGTGCAGCCCGGTTGTCGGGCTTGCCGCAAAAAGGAAACGCGGATCGCCCCGTAACGGTTCCCGATGAAATCCGGGATTCGTTGCCCCGCCGGTGGGGCAGTTTGCGCGGGTATCGGCCGACCCTTGGCGACCAACCGATACCCGCGCTGCGCGTTACGCCGCCTGGTGCTCAACGCGTATGAACACGCGCTTGACGATGTAAAAGATGGTGATGACGGCCAGGTAGCCGACATAAAGGGCAAGCGCGTAACGCCAGTATTCGTCACCCACCATCTGCGGCAAGCGAAACGCTGCCGAGTTGGCGAT
The DNA here is from genome assembly GCA_031413455.1 of Rhodobiaceae bacterium. GTDB lineage: Bacteria > Pseudomonadota > Alphaproteobacteria > Micropepsales > Micropepsaceae > SZUA-430. Next base: position 173 of record JANOFD010000666.1, on the reverse strand, counting down.
GACGGGAAGCATCACGTCTGCAACAAGATGAATAACGGTTGCGCCAAGCGCGACCGCAAAGACGTTGCTCCATCGGTGCATCAAAAAGGCCGCAACGATGGCGATCAGGAGACCTTGCACCGCATTGATGTGAGCGAAGCCCGACTGCAGGTAGACGTTGGTGTCGTTCAAGA
>JANOFD010000665.1:0-10405 GCA_031413455.1 Rhodobiaceae bacterium | reverse complement strand
TGCTCTCTACACTGCTTTATCAGTTCCGCTACCCCGAATTTGGCTTCCATGAGCAGTCGATAGTCAAGTCGCCCCTCGCGCTTGTTTGTCGCCATCGCCATAAAAAGCCACTCGTAGATCTCCTTCACTTGGAAAATGTTGCTGGCATTCCACTCGTACGAACCTTTCAACGTGGCTTCGAGCGTTAGTTTGGACGCTCGGGCAATTCTCCGAACCAGCTCGGAATCCGGCGCAGAGCAATCCGAATAGCGAATGCCGCGATAGACATGAAGGGACCGAACGACAAATTCGTTGGCAAACAAAGCTTCGCTTAGAAGTGGGGCCGCAGAGAATCCAACGTACTGAATCTCTCGACCCATCATACTCTCGGGAGAGAGCAGCGCTTGACGCGCGAGTTCGCCTACAAATCGATCAGCACCCATAGCCGCAGCCTGATGTTTGCTCAGAGCGTTGATGGCTTCGACCGCTACCCACGGAGATCGATCCACAAGAGTCTTGCAGAAAGTGGGATCCGACATGATCCTCAATAGCGCTGATGCATAGTTTCCATCCTCAAGCTGACGACGGTAAATGAAGTCGGCAAAGGCAGTCCGCTTTCGATCCCTTTCTGGGACCACCGCCATGGTCGCAAGGGGGCCGACGAGCCGAGAAATATCCCGTGCAAAGTCAATACGATCACGGTCATCGGCCTGCGATAGAAACGCTGCCGCCCGCTGAACGAATTCAGCGACCCCCTTTCTTGGAAGACGAGCCGGACGCAGGGATGTGTAAGTCAACGCAAAATATGCTGAGAAAAACAGTGACGCACCAACGACTTCCCAGACTATCGGGAACGCAAGTAGCGTCGACCGCCAAATGGGAAGACTCGGCAGCAAAGCGGCCACCAACACGGATAGCGCGCCAGCCAACACCATAAAATAAAGCATGGAGACCGAAAACCCGCGACTACGAAGCCTAAACATGTAGATCGGTTTCAAGAATTGAGGAATTAACAACGTAACGCTAAGTGCCGCGACAACGTCTCCCAAGTTGAAATAGACCTGAGGCTTTTCTGGATCGTACTCGCACAAGCCAAGAAACGACAATCCTAGACAGCTTAGCGACATGATTTAACTCTCGAAGCTTGCAATGCGATCGCTCGACTAAGTAGCAGTAATCTTGCAAAAACGAACAATTTAATTCGAACATTAGCACATCCCTTGCAGGTGAACGGAAAGCTGCCTAGTTTGCCCCCCATGCCGCACCAAACCGCTTTTCAATCTTTCGCCGAAACCACCACCCCAACTCAAGGCCCACCTCGCCTCGCCGCGCTGCGCGACGAGCTCAAGCGCCGGGGTCTGGATGGTTTCATCATTCCACGCTCCGACGAGTACCAAGGCGAATACGTCCCCGCCCGCGCCGAACGCTTGTCCTGGCTCACAGGCTTCACCGGCTCGGCCGGCGCCGCCGTCGTCCTGCTGAACAAGGCAGCGGTCTTCATCGACGGCCGCTATACAGTTCAGGCGGCCGAACAGGTCGACGCCAACGCCTTCGAGAATGTCTCGCTCGTCGACAATCCTCCACCCGATTGGCTCGAAGCCAACTTGCCCAAAGGCGCCAAGCTCGGCTACGACCCCTGGCTGCATTCGGTCTCTTCCGTCGAAGCGCTGCAAACATCGGTCGCCAAGGCCGGTGCCTCCTTGGTTCTGTGCACTGACAATCCGCTCGACGCCATTTGGGACGACCAGCCTGCAGCACCGCTGGGCGCGGTCGCCATCCAGCAACTTGAACATGCTGGCGAGGCCTCGGACTCCAAGCGCGAACGCATCGCCAAATCCTTGCGCGATGCTAAGACCGACGCGGCCGTTTTGACCTTGCCCGAGTCCATTGCCTGGCTCCTCAACATTCGCGGCAGCGACGTGCCGCACACGCCGTTCCCGCATTCGTTCGCAATTCTCAACAATGACGGCCATGTCGAACTCTTCATCGACCGCCGTAAGTTTACACCGGGCATCGAAGTCTGGCTCGGCAATCACGTCACCGTGCGCCCGCCTGAAGAACTGGGCGCACACCTGAAAGCGCAATCCAAAAAACGCATTCAGATCGACCCCGCAACCGCGTCATCCTGGCTGTTCGATCAGTTGAGAGCGGGCGGCGCCGAAATCGTCCGTGGCCCCGATCCTGTCTTGCTGCCCAAAGCCTGCAAGAACGAGACCGAACTCAACGGTACACGCCGCGCCCATGAACGCGATGGTGCTGCTCTCTCGAAATTCCTGGCCTGGATCGCCAGGGAAGGCCCGAAAGGCAAGGTCGACGAAATCGAAGCCTGCCGCGTGTTGGAATCCTATCGCGCCGAAACCGGCACCCTGAAGGATCTCAGTTTCGGCTCCATCTCTGGCGCAGGCGCGAACGCCGCTCTACCACATTATCGTGTCACCAAGAAATCGAACCGCAAAATCCAGTCCGGCGAGATTTACTTGATCGACTCCGGCGGCCAGTATCTCGACGGCACCACCGACGTAACGCGCACCATCGCCGTCGGCACGCCCACGGCCGAAATGAAAGACCGCTTCACCCGCGTGTTAAAAGGACACATCGCTCTTGCCCGCGCCCGGTTCCCCGAAGGCACCACCGGCGTTCAGCTTGACACGCTCGCGCGTATGGCTTTGTGGGACGGCGGCTACGACTACGATCACGGCACCGGCCACGGCGTCGGCGCTTACCTCAGCGTTCACGAAGGCCCGCAGAACATTTCAAAGCGTGTCCTCAACGTACCCCTGAAACCCGGCATGATCGTCTCCAACGAGCCCGGCTATTACAAAGTAGGCGCCTACGGCATTCGCATCGAAAACCTGATCGTCGTCACCGAACCCAAAGACATCGGCGGCGATCGAAAAATGATGGAATTCGAGACCCTGACGCTGGCGCCAATCGACCTGGCGCTCGTCGAACCCAAGATGCTGACCGAAGGTGAACGTCAATGGCTCAACGCCTACCACGCCCGCGTCCGCCAGGTGCACAGCGGCAAAGTTGACGCCGAAACACAGAGCTGGATGACTGAAGCCACGCGCGAGATCTAACACTATGCCCCCAATCTCGTGCCTCGACCACGTCGTCATCGCCGTTCACAATTTGGACGAGGCGGCCGCAACTTTTCGCAAGCTGGGGTTCGCATTGACGCCACGCGGGCTGCACGAAGGCAAAGGCACCGGCAACCACTGCATTATGTTCGGCAAAACCTACATCGAGCTTTTAGGTGTAGTCGGCGCAACGGGCGCCGAAGGCCGCCTCGCCCAACGCGTCAAGGCCCGTGGCGAAGGAGCCATCGCCATCGCCTACGGCGCCGACCACGCAGACAAAATCTGCGCCGCCTTACGTGCGGCCGGCATCGACGCCGACGACCCCAACGAGCTCTCGCGCCCCTTGGACCTCGACGGCAAACGCGAAATGGTCCGCTTCCGCAACGTGATGATGCCGAACCTCAAACTGCCGGAAACAATGCAATTTGTCTGCACCCACCTAACGCCTGAGCTCACCCGCGCCCGGCACGAATGGCAACTGCACCCCAATGGCGCCGTTGGAGTGGCCAAAGTCACTCTCGCGCTTCACGATCCGGGTAGTGCGGAACTCGAATTGGCCAAGCTATTCGACAAGCTCGACAATGCAAAAATCGAAATCCAGTTACGCGATCACCTCGCACGCGAAGGCATCGCGGGTCTCACAATCCGTGTCAACGAAATTGACGCGGTCGCTGCAATGCTCGATATGGGCCGCATTCCCCACAGCGCGTCCAAGCACAACCTCACTGTCCCCGCGACCGCAGCGCACGGCGTAGCCCTGGAATTCACGGAGGACTGATCAGCGCTAGCCACTCATCCTCGCTGATCACCTTCACGCCGTGCTTCTCGGCCTCTTTCAGCTTCGACCCGGCGCCGGGCCCTGCGACCAAGATGTCCGTCTTCGCCGACACCGAACCAGCCACCTTCGCCCCCAGCGATTCGGCGCGCGCCTTCGCCTCATTGCGGCCCATCTTTTCCAGCGTGCCGGTGAACACGATCGTCTTGCCCGACACCGCCGTGTCCGACTTCGGCTTCTCGGCCTCTTCGATGTCGAGCGCTTCGAGCAGCCGAGCCACCTCCGCGCGGTTGTGCTCCTCCTCGAAGAACTCGGCGATCGCTTTGGCCACGATCTCGCCGATGCCCTCGATGGCGTTGAGCTCGGCAAACGCTGTCGACTCCGCATCGGCCGCCGCCGTCATCGCCTCCACAAATGCCGACGCTGTCCCATAATTCAACGCCAACGCCCGCGCCGTCGATTCGCCGACATGGCGAATACCCAAAGCAAAGATAAACCGGTGCAGCGCCACCGCGCGACGCGCTTCGATGGCGGCAAACAGTTTCGCCGCCGATGGCGGCCCCCAGCCCTCGCGCGCCGCAATCGCCTTAGGCCCTGCGCCGAACGTCGCCTCAAGCAGAAAAATATCGGAGGGATGCGCGATCATCTTGTCGGCCAGAAACGCGTCGACATGCTTCGAGCCGAAGCCTTCGATGTCGAACGCATTGCGCGACACGAAATGCTTCAACCGCTCCGCCGCCTGCGCCGGACAGATGAGCCCGCCGGTGCAGCGCCGCGCCACTTCGCCCTCTTCGCGCACGGCATGACTGCCGCACACAGGGCACACCTCGGGGAACTTGAACGCCTTCGCACCCTTCGCACGCTTTTCCAAGTTCGTGCGCACGATCTGCGGGATCACATCGCCCGCGCGCTGCACGACAACGGTGTCGCCGACGCGCACGTCCTTGCGCGCAATCTCGTCTTCGTTGTGAAGCGTCGCATTCGTCACCACGACGCCGCCCACCGTCACGGGCTTGAGCCGCGCCACCGGCGTCAGCACGCCCGTGCGCCCGACTTGAATGTCGATCTCAAGCAGTTCGGTCTCGGCTTGCTCGGCCGGAAACTTATGCGCCACAGCCCAACGCGGCGCGCGGCTGACAAAGCCCAAACGCTGCTGCCAATTGAGCCGGTCAACTTTGTACACCACACCGTCGATGTCGTAGCCGAGCGACGCACGCTTACCCGCGATCTCGGCGTAGTATTGCAATATCGCATCGACGCCGACGCAACGCGTCATCAACGGGTTCACAGGAAAGCCCCACGCGCCGAACGCTTCGATCGCGTCCGTTTGCGTCCGGCCCGGCAGCGTCGACGCCTGCCCCCAAGTATAGGCGAAGAACCTCAACGGCCTCTGTTTCGTGATCGCCGCATCGAGCTGGCGCAACGATCCCGCCGCCGCATTGCGCGGATTGGCGAAGGTCTTTTCCCCGCGCTCCTCTTGCTCCTTGTTGAGCCTGGCGAAATCAGCATGGCTCATGAACACTTCGCCGCGCACTTCGATCACGTCGGGCACGCCGCGCCCCTTCAACACCGGCGGAATATCGCCGAGCGTGCGCAAATTCGCCGTAACATCCTCGCCCACCTCGCCGTCGCCGCGCGTGGCGCCCAGCACGAACCGGCCTTTCTCGTAGCGCAAACTCGCCGACAGACCGTCGATCTTGGGTTCCGCCGTGATGGCCAATTCCTCGTCCGCGCCGAGGCTCAAGAACCGCCGCACCCGCTCGACGAAATCGGTCACATCTTCGTCGCTGAACGCATTGTCGAGCGACAGCATGGCAATACCGTGCTTGACCTTGCCGAATTTCTCGGTCGCCGCAAACCCGACGCGCCGCGAGGGACTGTCAGGTCGGATCAGTTGAGGAAATTTCGCTTCGATCGCGGCGTTGCGTTTCTTCAGCGCGTCGTAATCGGCGTCCGAAACACTCGGCGCGTCGTCTGCGAAATAACGCTTGTCATGGCCCGCAATCTCGCGCGCCAGGCGCTCAAGTTCCTGCGCCGCATCTGCTTCCGACATCTTCGAAACAGCCGCAGGCTTCACACTCACGTCGCCCGACGCCGCTTGGGCAGGGGCTCGACTCCACCCGATATCAATTGATCTGCTGCCGCCCGTGCTTCATCGGTCACCTTGGCGCCAGCCAGCATGCGAGCAATTTCCTCGCGCCGGCCTGTTGCATCCAGCAGTTCGACCCGCGTTGCCATGGCGCCCGCCGCCATCGCCTTGCTGATGCGCAAATGATGCGCACCCCGTGCGGCGACTTGCGGCGAATGCGTCACCACCAAAACCTGCTCGCCTTGCGCCAACCGCGCCAGCCGCTCACCAACTGCATCAGCGACCGCTCCACCAACGCCCCGATCAACCTCGTCGAATATCAAAGTCGAGGCCGAACCTTCACCGGCAAGCGAAACTTTCAACGCCAAAATAAAACGGGCCAACTCGCCGCCTGACGCAATGCGTGTCAACGCTCCAAACGGTGCCCCCGGATTCGTCGCCACCATGAATTCAGCTCGATCCTGCCCCATCGGCCCAACCGACTCAGGTGGCAACCGCTCCAGCTTCGTGCGGAACAAAGCATTCGCCAACTTCAACGGGGCCAGCTCTTTGGCGACGCGGACATCAAGCGCTGACGCAGCCTTCTCACGTGCAGCCGTCAATAGTGTTGCAGCTTTATCGTACGTGCTGCGCGCCTCAACCCTCAGCCGTTCCAACTCCCGCGCGCGCGAGTTCGCACTCGATAGCGCTGAGAGTTTCGCTTCAACTTCAGCACGCTTGCCGACAAGTCCGTCGCAGCTGCCGCCATATTTCCGCGCTGCGGCTCTGAGTGCAAACAATCGCGTTTCTGCACGCTCAAGACCGTTGGAATCGAAGGCCAGACCCTTGGTAGCCGCATCAACTGTACGACGCGCCTCGCTGACTTCAATGACGGCGCGATCAAGTGCAACCACGGCGGCATCCAGCTTTCCTTGCGCCGCCGCCTGCGCACGGCTCAGCCGGCGCAATGCCAGGTTTAAACGGGCTTCAACGCCACCATGACCCGCCAAAGCATCAACGGCGTCATTCAGGTCGCTGGAAATCTTCTCTGCCGCCATCATCACTGCACGCATCTTCGCAAGCTCGGCCTCCTCGCCAGCCCGCGAGTCGAGGGCACGCAATTCCTCAGCAACATGTTTCAAATAATCGAAATTCTGTGCCGCACGCGATTGTGCATCGGTCTCCGCGCGCAAAGCCTCCTCGGCCGCAGCCACGAGCCGCCATGCGGATTCAACGTCGGTTACTTGGTCGTCAAGCCGGCCGAAAGCGTCGAGCAAATTGCGATGACCCGCGCCATCGAGCAAACCTCGATCATCGTGTTGCCCATGAATCTCAAGCAGCATGGCGCCAGCTTCGCGCATCAACCCGATTGAAACAGGCTGGTCGTTGACAAATGCCCGGCTGCGTCCGTCCGCGCCAATCGTTCGCCGGAAAATAAGCGCGCCGTCGCCGTCCAAATCATTGCCACTCAGCAAGGCGCGTACAGGATGATCTCGTGGCGGATCAAACACCGCCGTGACTGTCGCTTGTGTAGAACCAGCGCGAATAAATCCACGCTCTGCCCGCCCGCCAGTTGCAAGTCCCAGCGCATCGAGCAGTATCGACTTACCCGCTCCCGTTTCGCCGGTAAGCACGCACAACCCGGGTGCGAACTCCAAATCCAACCGTTCAATCAGCACAAAGTCGCGGATTGAAAGGGATGTCAGCATCTGAAGCTTGGCGCCTTATGGAAAAAATTAGAACCAGTCGAAGAGACCACCTTCGTCATCTTTTTTGTCTGCAGTCTCAGCCGCCGTCCCTGGATCAGAAGCCAATTCCGGCGGAGCGATGACTGGCATCGGTTCTTGCGGCGCAGCAACTGGCGTTGCCGGCCGGGCTTGCGCAACCGGCTTTCCGGCGTCTGGAATGCTTCCATATTCCTGCATGACAGCATAGGTATCTTCATACCATTCGCTGCCAGGGTAATTATGCCCGAGCACCGCGGCTGAAGCTTGCGCTTCCTTGACAACACCCAAAGACAAATAGGCTTCGACCAAGCGATGCAAGGCTTCGGGAACGTGGCTGGTGGTTTGATATTTTTCCACCACAGTCCGAAAGCGGCTAATCCCTGCCACCATCTCACCACGTTTCAAATAATAGCGGCCGATCGCCATTTCTTTACCAGCCAAGTGATCCCGTGTGAGATCGAGTTTCAATCTTGCATCGCGTGCGTAGTCAGTTTGCGGGAACCGCTTGATGAGTTCACGCAACGCCGACATTGCCTGCTCCGTCCGCCGTTGGTCACGACCGACATCGACGATCTGCTCATAAAGAGAGACTGACTTCAGATAGTAAGCATAGGGTGCGTCTTTGTTACCCGGGTGTAAAGTGATGAACCGGTCCGCGGCCAAAATCGCTTCGTTGTATTTATTGCCTTGATAGTGACAGAACGCCGACATCAAAATCGCGCGCCGCGCCCAAATCGAATACGGGTGCTGCCGTTCAACTTCGTCGAACGCCGCAGCGCAAGGGATCCAATTTGCTTTATCAAGCTGTGTCAGAGCATTTGCGTAAAGTTGCTCTGGCGGGACCTCTTGGATTTCTCCACGCGGACGTGGCACATCCGTGTCATCTCCTGCACACGCGGCAAGAGGCAAGGCCAACGCGAGTACTGTTGACAGACGTAGCGTACGCGAAAATCGAAAAAGAGGCATGAGCACCAGCCGGTCAAATGATGAAACACACTCGCCCTGACTGCCAGACTCTGACCCGGCACCGAACGAAATTCTAGCCATCCTTTACCGCATGCTGATCGCCGCCGCTAGCCGAACCTGATGACCAAAACGTCAGGAAGTGAGCTGCCGCGTCGAAAAACCGAACGAGGCAGGTCACCTCCACGTGGTCATCAGCAATACCAGTATCCACGCCCACACCTGTCAAACACTGCCGAACGCACCAGATTCTGGCTCGAAAATGCCAAATAATTCCTTGACCGTTGTAGGTTGCCGGTTGGTTCCACGAACATTCCACAAATACGTAGGAGAAGTTGCATTCCAAATTCCACATACCCTGAGCCAGCCACCATCTGTTCTGTTTCGCAAAAAAAAATGCGCCGCACGGATCCCCCCGCAAGCGGCGCATTAAGTAATTGGTAACTACTACTCCGCAGCGGCTAGTGCGCCGACATAAACTGGACGTTCGACCGCTGGAACTGTACGGCGTGCATGCAAGGTCACAACTTCATAAGCGTTCTTGCGCGCGAACAACTCCCGCAGAAGGCGATTGTTAAGCGCATGGCCCGTCTTGAAACCGCGGAACTGAGCAAACAAAGGCGCGCCAGCCAAGGCCATGTCCCCAACGACATCAAGCAATTTATGGCGTACAAACTCGTCGCCGTACCGCAAACCTTCCTCGTTCAGAATCCGGTCTCCATCAACGACGATGGAATTCGCCAAAGAACCACCAAGCGCATGACCATTTGCCTGCAAATGTTCAACCTCGTGGCGGAACCCAAAGGTGCGCGCCCGCGCCAGCTCAGCCTTGAAGGACGGCGCGTCAAGATCGAACGAATAGAACTGCCGGTCGATAACAGGGCAATTTTCGAATGCGATCTCAAGCTCCGCCGAGAACCCTATACCGGGGCGCAATTCAGCGAACTTGTCGCCATCTTCAACGCGCACAGTTTCCCGCACGCGGATCACATTTTGAGGTACGCTCTGTACGACCAGGCCAGCACACTCGAGCAAAAACACAAACGGCGCAGCGCTTCCGTCCATGATGGGAACTTCCGCGCCGTCGATTTCGATAAAGAGATTCGAAACACCACAGGCTGAAACCGCGGCCATCAAGTGTTCAACTGTATGAACCTTCACGCCGTACACATTACCAATCGTCGTTCCGAGCTTGGTATCTGTTACCTTGTCAAAGCGCGCTGGAATCACACCTGCGACGCCCGGATGATCGGTTCGGCGGAACACAATTCCAGTTCCTTCAGGAGCCGGAAGCAGTGTGACTTTAGAGAGAATACCAGAGTGCACCCCAACACCTTGGCAAACCATCCGGTTCTTGATCGTCTTCTGAAGTGACATTGCCCCTCACAACTAAACTCAAAACTGCCAGTCCAACTCGTGCCACGAGGTGCGCCCCGAATTTCCGACCGTCCCCACGGCCTTCCAGACTGAACTGCTCCAAAAAAAAAGAGCTACCCCTGCATCCACTTGTGCGAGTGTTGCTTGCGCAACCCAGTACCCGCACGCGTGACTTCATCGCTGAAGAAAGTTGTAACAGTGTGTCCGAATCGCTCGAAATAACTTCTTATTTCCGATTATTACCGCTCAAATCAGCCGAAAAATGAGCGCGCCGTAACTCGAACCGCTGGCGTCGCGAACGCGATTTGCTGGCTGAGGCGGAATCGGGACCCAAAGCAAAGCAGCCTCGATCAAGATCGTGGCCGCACCTTCTGGTTGAACTTTAGGTGAAATTCGGGCGACAGCCCGCTAATTTACTTGGCGGCGCAGAAATGCT
>JANOFD010000664.1:0-4362 GCA_031413455.1 Rhodobiaceae bacterium | reverse complement strand
TGCTCGTTGAAACAATGGCAGTCAGCAGGTCGCCCGAACACTGATGTTGAATCCTTGAAAGTTTTGCGTAGCGTTGGAAACGAAGCTCAAGTTCTGAAAACAGTTTGTTCGGAACATTTCGCAGATTGTTTCAAACAGGAGAACTGAACTACATACGATTTGAGGCGCAGACGGAGCAATCACGGCAGTAGTCAGTCCAATGAACTGGTGGCCAATTCGCATTACTTATTCGTCAATCAATCCGATGGCTATGTAGTCCGAGCATAAGTTTGAATCGACCTCAAAGTTGAATAAAATTAGAGGTGAACTGAAATCCATTCATATTCTCGTAGGTCGAAATGCGGTGCACAGAGGTATAAAAGACAAACCATGTCCGTCTTCAGTGTCACCATTTTTAGACTCTCTTAGTACGAAAACTTCGTGTATTTTTGATAAAAAATTGCGATTTTGGAGATCAGTTCTTCGTCAAATTTTTCACGCTCCGCTCACGCTCCCGCTAACTCTAACCCGCTCAAAAGAGCGTGAAAAGCGTGAAAAAGCGTGACGAGCGTGACCTCCGCTCAAGTTAACGGAACAGCCCTGATCCTGACCGAAAAACTCTATGCAAACCTGATCGTGAAATACCGCATTTTGCAAAACAAAAGCTTTGATTTTGTCGAAGATCCTATTTCCCAGACACTGAGCCGTTATTTCGATGGGGGCGGGGGGAGGGGGGAGGGGAAGTACAGTATTCATTCTGAACCAGCACCGCCAGGGTACCGCTGACACCTTTCGCAGTAACCACACCGGGGCGTTTTTCCGCTTCAAGTGGAATCTCGAACTGGCAACCCACAATCGGCTGCACGCCAGCTTTCACCAACGCCTCGGTCAGATCCATCAGGCCAAACAGATTGTTGGTGTCAGTGATCGCGACTGCAGGCATCCGGTGCGCCTTGCACAACTCCGCAATCTCATCCGGCTGAAGCGCGCCTTCAAGCAGCGAAAAAGCCGAATGCACCCGCAAATGCACAAAATTGGCAATGGCAGCCATTCACGAATCCTTGCTCAAATCAAGCCTTGAGCTTGCCTGCGTCGATCAGTTTGCCTTCGTGCAGCAGCCAGGTGCGGTCCATCTTCACGGCCAGCTGAAGGTTGTGCGTAGCAATCAGCGCCGACACACCACGCTCGCGGCAAGCTTCAACAAAGACCCTGAAAACCAGATCGGCTGTGCGCGGATCGAGATTGCCGGTCGGCTCATCCGCCAATATCAACCGGGGTTGATTGGCCAGTGCCCGGGCGATTGCCACCCGTTGCTGCTCGCCGCCCGACAGTCGCGCTGGCCGGTGTGACGCACGCTGCGACAGCCCCACTTTGTTCAGCAGACGTAACGCCAAACCCTCCGCTTCACGCGGGCGCTTGCCGCCGATAAGTTGCGGCATCATAACATTCTCAAGGGCTGAAAACTCAGGTAGCAAATGGTGAAACTGATAGACGAAACCCAGATCATCACGCCGGATGCGTGTACGTTCGGTGTCATCGAGTTTCGAACAATCGCGCCCGTTGATCACGATAGTGCCGCTCGACGGCGCTTCCAGCAAACCGCAAATATGCAGTAGCGAAGATTTACCCGAGCCGGATGGGCCGACCAGTGCTACGATTTCCCCCGGCACGATCTGCGTATTGACGTTGCGAAAGATCTCGAGCGTATCGGGTGGCGTGCCAAAGACGCGGGTGATGCCTTGCAATACCAACACCGGCCTGGTTTGCGCCACCGGTTGCTGTGACAACTCCTGCGTCTCAAAATAGCCGTCACTCATACCGCAGGGCCTCGACAGGATCGAGACGCGCCGCACGCCAGGCCGGATAGACAGTGGCCAATATCGTCAGCACCAGCGAGATCATGACAACAGTAGTAATTTCCCCGGAATCCATTTTCGCAGGCAACTTGCTTAAGAAATACAAAGTCTCCGGAAACAGATTGACGCCCGTCACCCAAATCAGAAACTGGCGAATGTTCTCAATATTCCAGCAAACGACGACGCCCAGCGTAAATCCAATGAACGTCCCGGTAATACCAATCACCGAACCCGACATCAGGAACACGCGCAAGATTGTACCGCGCGCCGCCCCCATCGTCCGCAATATGGCAATGTCGCGCGTCTTGTCTTTCACCAACATGATCATGCCGGAAACAATATTGAAACCGGCAACGATGATCATGAGCGTCAAGATCAGGAACATCACCACACGCTCAACTTCAAGCGCACTAAAGAAATCAGGGTCGGTGTGCCGCCAGTCATAAATTGTCGTGTCGGGGGCGGCTTTCTCGATCGTTGATCGCAGTCGATCAACTTGGTCCGGCTGATCCACCATCACTTCGATACCTGAAGCACTTGTCCCCTTGTTGAAAAACGCCTGCGCTTCTTGCATGGGCATGAACATCATGTTTGCGTCATAAAGCGACATGCCGACTTTGAATGTTCCGGCCACCAAATAGGATTTCTGCCGCGGCGTGACCCCAAACGGGGTGACATTCCCGCGCGGCGACAGCAGCGTGACGTTCATCCCCTGCTCCAACCCCATATTGCGCGCGAGCGACTCTCCCACCAGTACGCTCGAAGAATTCCGGCGAAACCGGTCAAGCACACCGGGGCGAAGTGAATCCGCGACAAGCTTTACCTCCAGAATATCTTCCACCCGCAGACCGCGCACCACGACGCCCGGCGACATGCCCTGTGCCGTCGCCAGCGCCTGGCCTTCAACGAATGGCGTCGCGCGCGTCACGCCGGGGATGCGCGAAAGATTGGCCGACAATGCCTGCCACTGATCCAATCTGTTACTCTGGCTTTGAATCATGTAGTGACCACGAAAGCCTAGGATCTTCGCCATGATGTCTTCGCGAAAGCCGTTCATCACCGACATCACAACAATCAGCGTCGCAACCCCCAGCGCGATCCCGGCGAGCGAGAACCCCGTCACGACTGAAATCCAGCCCTCCTGCCGCCGCGCCCGCAGATAGCGCGCCGCCAGCATCAACTCGAAATACGAAAACGGACGCGTGCTGTCGCCACGCCGGCGCACTTGGGGCGCTGCCGGTCGACGGCGGTCTGGAAAATCCGCCCGGTTCATTTGCAGCTGGTGAACATGTTGATTGCAGCCTCAGCCGTTAAATTCTGCCGCTCACCGGTCTTGCGGTTCTTGATCTCGACCTGGTCGTTGGCAAGCCCACGCGGACCCACAATCACCTGCCACGGCAGGCCAATCAGATCGAACATCGAAAACTTGGCACCCGCGCGCTCGTCCGTATCATCATAGAGCACTTCAATACCCGCAGTGGTGAGTTTCTGGTAGAGACCATCACAGACCTCGCGGTGAACAACCCGGGGGGGTTGATTGTTGCAAGTCACTGGCTGCCAAGTGCTTGTGATTTTTCAAAGGGGAGGTTTTTCAACTTTGTTCGCTGTTCGCAATTTGGTAGGTGCTTTGACACAAGCATGAAGCGAGAGCGAAGGAAAGTGCGGGTGGTGCGTGAAGGCGGTTTTCTTGTAATGGCTCGTTCAAACTGGGGAGTGGGGCGGTGCGAGGGTCTTTCTGATCGCAGAGGTGTCCTTCGCTTGCGCTTCAGGCTGGTGTGCGAGGGCGCAAGGAAAATCGGCGGCGAACTTACGTCGAGACGATTTGTCGTAAGTCTTGCCGAGGAGGGTCAATTCGACTGGTCCGAGTGGATGTATAAAGAAGTGAAGACAAGATGTGAATTATGAATAAAACAAGTATTTCTAAGTTGTGTTCGCACCAGGAGTTGCGCCGGTGGACCGGCGCAGCAAGTGTTGCTCAAGAACCTGAATAATTTTACCCCGGCCGGAGGGTGGCTGTGAATGAGAAATGAAGGCGCGCAGCAGGGACCTACGGCGAGGTCCATCGACGTTAGTCCCAATTGGTAAATACTATTCTCAGGCTTTGTGATATGCTCCACACGGGAATGGCACCCTTGAAAAGGCATCCGCCGGCATGACTTCCGAGACTCCCCAACCCGCGACTTCTCTGGCCTGGCTGTATCGCGTCGTGCCGGCCCTGGACTCGCTGCGGCACTACTCGCCGGATACCTTTCGCCGCGACCTGATTGCCGGGCTGACCGTGGCCGCTGTCGCCGTTCCGCAGGCGATGGCTTATGCCAGCATTGTCGGGTTGCCGGTGGAATATGGACTGTATACGGCCATGGTGATGACGGCGGTGGGAGCCTTGCTCGACTCCTCCAAGCAGCTCATCAACGGACCCACGAATGCCATTTCGATTGCGGTGCTGAGCGCGGTGGCCGGTCTAGGGCTGGAGAGCACCGAGGACCTGATTGCCGTGGCCGTGCTGATGGCGCTGATGGTGGGGCTG
>JANOFD010000663.1:0-6679 GCA_031413455.1 Rhodobiaceae bacterium | reverse complement strand
CGAGCTAGCACATAGCTAGCAACTAGCTAGCAAAATCGAGCACATGATCGCAGACCGGCCAACCGGTGCGCAAGGTCTAAGTTGTTGTTAATAATTAGCTTTTGCAAACAATCGCGAATAAGAACAAACCGGAACAAACCTAGAGCGCTGCCCTCCGAAGGCAGAGGTCGCACGTTCGAGTCGTGCTGGGTGCGCCATCTCTCTTTTCCATTCCCCGCAAAAAACGGCTCAAAATCGACACGAGGGGTATATTTCTCGTTTTTCGCTGCATGTGTGCACGATCAGCAATTCCGCCATTTTCCCGCTTACCGATTTCCGCCATTTCCTGAAAAAACCCGCAGATTTAAGCCATTCAAATTTAGTGTGCACGCAACATGCACGAAACCCAACGCTCGGCCCTCCTCAACCACCCATTCAACGACCAAATATCAGCGGCCAAAGGGCATGGTATAACCAATAACCGACAAAGTGAACATAATTAGAACAATATTTTTCTCACGCCACCCGTAACACCGTAACATCCGCTGGAATCTGCCAAAAACTCCGTAACATCGTTACGCCTTTGTGTACGCACAACCGGTCCGGGACCAAATTTCAGGACATTCTTGGAGATCTGGTCACAGCGGCAAAAGGGTGAAAATAAGCCAAAATCTGATAAAAGAACATATACCGAACTAAATCTGAAGTGGCAAGCGAAAAAGTTGCTCCCGCCATCGTACCCCAGTCGAAATTTCGCCGCCTGCGTGTCCGCTCAGCCACCCAGCACTTGTAAGTGATCCGGCAAGTTCGTCGAATGATTGAATCTGGTTCAACGCCGGAATGACACTGCAAGCACGCCGTCCCCCATCTCTCCAATACAGAAAAGGGATTTCATCCCGTGCGCGATGCGGCGCTCTTGTGCCGCTTCGCAGACAGCGGGACCCAGCCCTAGTGCAGACTCTTCGCCAAAAATCAGTGCCAGGTTCCACAAGTGCCCTACGCCCCGCACCTCGTATGGGCCCCGTGTCTGCGGAGCAGCATGAAGGATGCTGCACGGCGCACGGGGTGACGGAGCATTTAAAAGTGCGGAACTGAGCGAACATTTGTGTGCATGCGGTAGCGCAAGCGGAGAAAGATGAAGGACTCTGCTGTCTTCCCCCGCTTGCGGGGGCAAGTGGCTGCGCCCACCGAAGCCACTTGGCGAAGGTGGGCTGCAGACGATGGGGGACCGTGCCTCAATCCCAGGCTGGCTTTGCAGCCAGATACTCGCAGTAAAATTCCGATTCTGCGTCGTCGGCAGGCAGTGGCGCTTCGCAACTGGCCTTGTCGGCGTAAGGGCCGGAGATGATCCAGCCCCACTCAACAACATCTTCGATCCCATACCAGCCAGCGCCATTCCAATGCACCTCTGCAGCGGACGCCCCGGTGCTTGTGGCAACAATTACCGGAACGAACAACAAAGCTGCAATGAGTGGCGATTTCAGCGAATACATAGTCTCCTCCGGGAAATATGCTCCAAGCTCGTCGAGCCAAAACTGACACGGCGAACGGTCACACCGCAAGCGCCACCATCAGGGCTTGAGGCAAAAATACAAGATCGGTGTCACCTGTTTTTTCGTCGCACGCCGTGATCAGCGCATGCGCCTGGCCGCGATGGTGGGTTTGGTGGTTGAAGAAGTGCACCATCAACACGCCGCGCGGCAGCGTCACCTCGCGCCCCACACTGCCGCTGAACCAGGTTTGATCGCGCCCAAGCCAGGCCTCGTCGACGCGGCCCGCCCAAGCGATGATTTTTGCGTCCGCCTCCACACGCGCCGTGTGCAGCGTCGCGAAGTCCGCAAACATCCCAGCACTGTGCTTCTGGTTGATCGCTGGCGCCGTCCAACCGTCAAAGCGCGACATCCAAAGTAAATCGGCCCACATCAGATGACTGAACGTGCCGTGGATCGAACCCCAAAACGCCCCACGCTCTTGGCTGCGCTCAACATCCGAGAGCCTGCCCGCCGCCTCATACAGCCGCACATTCATCTCAGCATTGTACGCCGCCATCATGCGTACAAAGGCGGGGCCGACCATGGGAGTTGCGTTCATCGCTGGTGTCCGTTGCTTGAGACTTTTTGATCAACCACACTAGCCTCGCGGCCATCGATCATCAACAGCGCAAGGAACACCCGCCGTGCGCTTGTGGCTGGTGTTCAGGCGCAGCGAAATCCTGTGCCCGACAGGGCTCAGCGAAAGCTGCGCCTTGAATACGGTTCAAGAAGAGGAAAGATGATAAACCACCAAGGACACCAAGGGCACGAGAAAGACGCAAAACCCTTGGTGTCCTTGGTGGTACAACTTTCTTTCTAGAGCGCGTTTCGTTCAACTGGAACACTCATTACCGCTTGGCGGCGAGTCCACACTCCTCACGTTCGTCATGGCCGGGCACTTGACCCGGCCACCCAGTCGGCTCGCGTCCACGAGACGAAAAGACTCTGGCCTTTCCGGCGTACAAGTCTCGCCGTTGCGTAGACACGCAACAACTGGGTGGCAGGGTCAAGCCCTGCCATGACGAAAATGGGAGGCGTGGAGCTGAACCGGATGGCCTCGACTTAGTGCAGTCCGAAATATTTCCCGGGGTGTCACTCGCCTGGCCCTTCACAGCACTCTCCCCCCATAGCCCGCACACCACCCTCCATGTTAGCCTTCGCCAATGTTCGACATCATCATCATTGGCGCAGGCAGTGCCGGTTGCGCACTTGCCGCGCGCGCCTCGGAAGACCCCAACCGCACGGTTCTGCTGATTGAGGCGGGACCTGACTACGCCGACGCGCAAACGACGCCGTTCGATCTCGTCAACGGTCACAACAATTCCTACGCCGCGCACGATTGGGGCCTTTCCTATGCCCCAACGCGCGACCGGCAAGTGCCCTTGCCGCGTGGACGCGTCACTGGCGGCTCAAGCGCCGTCAACACCGCCATCGCCTTGCGCGGCATGCCGGAGGATTTCGACGAATGGGCGGACCTCGGCCTCAGCGAATGGAGCTGGCAGGGCGTTCTGCCGCCTTACAAGCGGCTTGAGCGCGACCTTGACTTCGGTGATCGCGACTATCACGGCGACGCCGGGCCTATCACCATCCGCCGTTATCCTGTCACTGAGATGACCCTGCAACAGCAGGCCTTCCTCGAGGCCGCCCGTGCCCTCGGCTATTACGATTGCCCGGACGCCAACGATCCCACGAGCTGGGGCGCAGGGCCCCAACCGATGAACAAGCTTGGCCGCCTGCGCATTTCCTGCGCCATCGGCTATCTCGCTCCCGCGCGCCTGCGCCCCAATCTAACGCTGCGCGCCGAAACCTTGGTCACCCGCGTGCTGACGGCAAACGGGCGTTGCACCGGCGTTGAATTCCGCCACCGCGACGGCACGATCGAGGCCGTCAGTTCCAAGCTCGTCATACTCGCGGCGGGCGCCATCATGTCCCCAGCCATTCTGATGCGCTCGGGCCTGGGACCGCGGGCGCAACTGCGGGCACATGCAATCGAGGTGATCCGCGACCTGCCGGGCGTCGGCCAAAATCTCTGCGACCACCCCGCGCTTTCCGTGACGCTGAAGCCCCGGGATCCCGCGCTTGTCGATCACGATAAGCCCATCATCCAATCCATCTTGCGCTACACCGCCGAGGGGTCGCCCAAGCGCAATGATCTGCAGATCGAAATGCTGGCCTTCGCCGGCCGCCAGCAAGCCCCGCTCTTCGCCATCGCCGGAGTGGTGGAATATCAATACGGGCGCGGCGAATTGCGCCTGGCCTCCGCCGATCCGGACGAAGCCCCCATCATCGACAACCGTTTCTGCGAAGACGAACGCGACACCCAGCGCCTGGCCGCCTGCCTGCGCGACGTGCTCGCCTTCGCTAACGCCAAACCCGTGGCCGACCTCGCCGAGGCCGTGGTCTTTCCGCGCGGCACACCAACGCACGAAGACCTCGCCGGTCTGTGCCGCCGCTTCGCCGGTAGCGGCTATCACCCCTGCGGCACCGCCAAGATGGGCCTAGCCTCGGACCCCATGGCCGTCGTCAATCAATACGGCCAGTGCCACGCGCTGGATGGCCTGGTGGTCGCCGACGCCTCGATCATGCCCTTCGTGCCGCGCGCCAACATCAACCTCACCACCATCATGATCGGCGAGAAAATCGGCGAGTGGTTGCGCACAAGACCGGCATCGTATGGACTATAACACGGCAAGACAAAGAGG
Source organism: Rhodobiaceae bacterium (assembly GCA_031413455.1). GTDB lineage: Bacteria > Pseudomonadota > Alphaproteobacteria > Micropepsales > Micropepsaceae > SZUA-430. The sequence goes on along the minus strand of JANOFD010000663.1, from coordinate 2,466 downwards.
CGCCTTTCCATGACCGTTGATCTCATCATCCGCAATGCCAACATCATCGACGGCACTGGCGCGCCGTCTTTCCCCGGCGACGTCGAGATCGATGGTGGCCGCATCGCCGTCGTCGGCACCGCCAACGCCAGCTCCCGCGCTGAGATCGATGCCAAGGGCCTGTCGCTCGCGCCCGGTTTTATCGACGTCCACACCCATGACGACGGCGCCTTCATCCGCCATCCTGACATGAGCTTCAAGCTCGCTCAAGGTGTCACCACCTGCGTCTGCGGCAATTGCGGCTTCAGCGCTATCCCGGCTGAGCGCGGCGTTGATCCCGGCTTGGCCAGCGGCGGCATTCTCTCAGGCGCCACCGGCGATTTCGAAGATTTGGAAGGATACTTCGACGCCGTCCTCGCCAAGCGCCCGTCGATCAACTCGATCATGCTCGTCGGCCACAACACCGTGCGCACGACTGTCATGGGACAGGAAGAACGCGCGCCCACCGCCGATGAACTCGCACGCATGCGCGGCCATGTCGCCCAAGCGATGGAACAAGGCGCCTGTGGCTTCTCGACCGGCCTGATCTACCGGCCCGGCCGCTGGAGCAAAACCGACGAAGTCATCGAACTCGCCCGCGCCGCCATTCCCTTCAACGGCCTCTACGCCACCCACATGCGCAATGAAGGCGACCGGCTGCTGGAGGCCGTCGATGAAACGCTGTTGATCGGCCGCGAAACCGGACTGCACACCCACATCTCGCACCACAAATCCGCCGGCAAACGCAATTGGGGCAAAGTCGGCAAATCGCTCGAAAAGGTCGACAAGGCGCGCGCCCAGGGCCAGCGCGTGACACTGGATGTCTATCCCTACACCGCAGGCAGCGGCCGCATGATCGAGTATTTCAATCTCAACGCCATCGATCGCGATTACGCAGGGCTCATGCGCATCGCCAATTGCCCGGCCTTCCGCGAGTTCGAAGGCCGCATGCTCATCGACCTCGCGCGCGAACGCGGAGAGGACATCGCCGATCTGGTGCGCCTGATCCTCACGGCGCCAAAGGGAGAGAACACGATCTGCATCCACTTCATCATCGACGAAGCCGACATCGAAACCAATCTGCGCTATCCCGGCATGATGATCGGCTCCGACGGCATTCCCGATCTGCGCGGCAAGCCCCACCCGCGCCTGTTCGGAACCTTTCCCCGCATCCTCTCCGAATATGTCCGCGCCCGCGGCGTCATCGGCCTGGAAGACGCCGTCGCCCGTATGACCTCGATCTCGGCCGACACCTTTGGCCTCAAAGAACGCGGCCGTGTCACCCAAGGCTACCACGCCGATCTCGTGCTGTTCGACCCGGCAACCATCAAAGACACCGCCACCTACGACGCCCCCAAACAACACCCCGAAGGCATCAACCTGGTCATCGTCAACGGCGAAATAGCTTTCCGCAACGGCACTTACACCGGCTCCGGCACTGGCCAAACCCTGCGCTACAAACGCGAGGCTTACAAAGCTTAGAATCCTATATATATGCACGCAGGAACCGACGGAGACTGAGATGAACAACGCAGCCGCGAAAGCCGCCTATGATCAACCGCTGGAAACGCTGAATCCCGCCCAGCCGGCTCTGTTCCGCGACGACGCGATGTGGCCCATCTTTGAGCGCCTGCGCAAGGAAGACCCCGTCCACTACACGGCCGAAAGCGATTACGGGCCGTACTGGTCGATCACCAAATACCACGACATCGTCGCCGTCGACACCAACCACCAGGCCTTCTCGTCGGAACCGGCGATCACGATCTTCGATCAGAACCAGGGCCAGGGTCCGCTGCCGATGTTCATCGCCATGGATCCGCCCAAGCATGACGTCCAGCGCAAGGCCGTGTCGCCAGCCGTCTCACCAATGAACCTGGAGCGTCTTGCTCCCCTCATCCGCGAACGCGCCGCCGGCATTCTCGATGCCCTGCCGGTAGGTGAAACCTTTGACTGGGTCGACAAGGTGTCCATGGAATTGACAGCGATGACGCTGGCGACGCTGTTCGACATGCCCCAGGAAGACCGCCGCAAACTCACCTATTGGTCAGACGTTGTCACCGCTGTCCCGGGGCACGGCCTCATCGATTCGCTTGAACAGAAGATGGCGATCTTCCTGGAATATCACGCCTATTTCACCGGACTGTGGAACCAGCGCGTCAACGCGGAACCCGCGAGCGACCTGATTTCCATGCTGGCCCACAGCCCAGCCACCCGCAACATGGAGCCGCGCGAGTATTTCGGAAACATCGTGCTCCTCACTGTCGGCGGCAACGACACGACGCGCAACACCATCACCGGTTCGATCCTCGCCCTCAACCAGAATCCGGATCAATACAAAAAGCTGCGCGAAAATCCGGCGCTGATCCCCTCGATGGTCTCCGAGACCATTCGCTGGCAGACCCCGCTCGCCCACATGCGCCGTACCGCGACGCAGGATATCGCGCTGGG
>JANOFD010000662.1:0-1144 GCA_031413455.1 Rhodobiaceae bacterium | reverse complement strand
GTCCCGGTTTGCGCCGGAAGATAAGACTACCGGCGTCACGACCGAGGCGGGCCGTCGCCGCGCGATCACGCTGCTGTTTGTATGCCTGATCGCCAACGGCATCGGCCAAACCTTGATGTTTGCCATTCTGCCGCCGCTTGCGCGGGATCTGGAGCTTACCGAGTTTCAAGTCGGTTCCATCTTCGCCGTCTCCGCCACAATCTGGGTGTTTTCGTCTGCATACTGGGGCGCGCGCAGTGACATTTGGGGCAGACGTCCGGTCATCCTGATTGGACTTGTGGCCTTTGGCATTTCTACGCTGGCATTTGCCAGCGTCATGCTGTTCGGACTTTGGGGCCTACTCTCGCCGCTTGCGACCTATGTTTTGTTGGTGGCCTCGCGTTCGGTTTTCGGTATTTTCGGTTCCGGCGCCTATCCGGCGTCGCAAGCCTACATCGCGGATCGCACCACCGCGGAAGAACGCACTGACGGCATGGCAACCTTGAATGCGGCCTTCGGATTGGGGGCCGCCGTCGGCCCGGGCATCGGCGCGGCACTCACAATCTTCGGTGTCGTCACGCCGATATTTTTCGTCGGCATTTTGGGATTGTGTTCCGCTGTTGCGATTTTTCTTTTGTTGCCCGAGCGCTCGGCGCCGCACAAACGCGAGGTCACAAAGCCCTTGTCCTGGCTCGATTCGCGCGTGCTGCCCTTCGTCGTCTTTGCCGTCGTGCAGGGGACAGCAGGTGCCATTCCCATCCAGACCATCGCCTTCATCATTCGCGATACACTGCAGTCATCGACAACCGAAACACAGCAGCTAACCGGCGTTGCCTTGATGTGCTCGGCAATTGCATCGCTGTTTGCGCAATTCGTTCTCGTGCAGCGTTTCAAGCTCAGGACACGATTTCTGATCTACGCCGGTATTGTCATCGCATTGATATCGAACATCATGCTCATTCTTGTCGTCGTCGCGCCCAACTACGGTTTGATCGCTTTCGCACTTGTCTTGTCGGGATTGGGTTTCGGCATGTTGCGCCCGGCCTTTGCGTGGTCACATTTTTATGGACACCAAGGCAGGCATATGATCCGGAGCGGCCTTCGTCTGTGAATGGCCTAATTCAGCTTGAGCGTATCGGGTTCATAAAGGATCACGGAGTTATTG
>JANOFD010000661.1:0-6227 GCA_031413455.1 Rhodobiaceae bacterium | reverse complement strand
GGTGATGAGCACCGAGAACAGAAGGTCGGTGGTGGTCAGGACCTGGGCTGGGACCAATGCGTCTTCCATGTGTGTCGATCTTTGCGCTGGATGTCAGTTGCGTGCGGCGGCGGCGAGGAGCTGGTGGACCGGTTGGGGGTCTACGCCGTGCGCGACGAAGGCTTGTCCGATGCCGCGCGCGAGAATGAATGTCAGCTTGCCGTCTTTTGCTTTTTTGTCGTGAAGCATGAGGCGAATGTAGTCTTCGGGGCCGGCGCCGTGATCGGGCAAGTCCGAAAGGTGGGCCGGCAGTCCCGCTTTGGCGAACATGGCGCGCACTTTGGCGGCGGTGCCTGCGGGGCAGAGCTGCAAGCGTTCCGACAACTCGAAGGCCAGGCCGCAGCCTACGGCGACGGCTTCGCCGTGCAAGACGCGGCCGGTGTAGCCCGCAAAGGTTTCGATGGCGTGAGCGAAGGTGTGGCCGAGATTGAGCAAAGCGCGTTGACCGGCTTCACGCTCGTCAGCCTCGACGACCGCGGCCTTCATTCGGCATGAGGTGAGGATGGCTTGGGTGCGTTCGGGGCCGGCGCGGGACAGGATGGCGTGGCTGTTGGCTGACAGCCAGTCTGCAAACTTTGCGTCGGAAATCAGTCCGTATTTCAGGACTTCGGCGAAGCCCGCCCGCAATTCGCGCGCGGGCAGGGTTTCCAGGGTTGCGGTGTCGGCGAGCACCAGAACCGGCTGGTGAAAGAGGCCGACGAGGTTCTTGCCATGCGGGGTGTCGATCGCGGTTTTGCCGCCGACGGACGAGTCGACCTGGGCCAGCAGGGTGGTAGGAATCTGGACATAGTCCAGACCGCGTTTGACGATGCCTGCGGCAAAGCCCGTCAGGTCGCCAATGACGCCGCCGCCGAAGGCTACGATCAGATCGGAGCGTTCGAGGTTTGCGTCGAGCATGCGGGTGACGAGCTGTTCGAGCATGGAAAAGCTTTTGCTGGCTTCACCGGGTGGCAGCACGGTTTCAACTTGGGCGATGGCGGCTTTGTCCAGCGATTGGTTGAGCGTTGCGAGGTGCAAGGCTGCCACGTTCTCGTCGCTGACGATAAAGACGCGTTTGGGGTTGCGCCGTTTGGCGATTTCGGAACCGGCGTTTGCCAGAAGTCCCGCGCCGACGACAATTTCGTATGCGCGGCCACTGAGGCCGACGCGACAAATTTCCACGCTCATGCGATCGACTTTACACCGGTTGCGCTGAGGTGTGCCAGAATCTGTTGCACCACCGTGTCGTGAGGGCCGCCGTTTGAGTCGACGGTCAGGTCGGCCAGGGCGTAGGTGGGATAGCGCTCCGCCATCAATTTTTCCATGGTCGCGCGTGGGTCGCCGGTTTGCAGGAGCGGGCGGGTTTGACGTTTGGCGACGCGCGTCATCAAAAGCTCGATGTCGGCGCGCAGCCAAATGGACAGGCCCTGCTGCTTGATGAGTTGCCTTGTGCCTGCGTCCATGAAGGCGCCGCCGCCTGTTGCCAGAACATGGCGGGGGCCTTCGAGCAATCTGGCGATGACGCGCCGCTCTCCGTCGCGAAAGGCCGCTTCGCCGTAGCGCTCAAAGAAGTCCGAGATCGTGCATCCTGCCGCCGTCTCAATTTCCTGATCGGCGTCGTAGAAAGGCAGATGCAGCGCTGACGCCAAACGGCGCCCGACTGTGCTCTTGCCCGCGCCCATCAGACCCACCAGCACAATTGACCGCTGAAGCCTTGGGGCACCCGTTTGAGGCGATTCCGACTGTTCCTGCACTTGCATATCGTTTAATCCATCCAGATCACGCCGTGTACAGGAACGGGCAGTGTCCTGCCAGTGACCTGCAATTTCGCCAGAAGAGGGCCATTCTCTATGCGTCGCAGGCGGCAATTCCGCGATTTCGACCGGCCAGGAGGACTTTTCCAGCTGGGCCGACTGTTCGTTGCGGCAATAATAATGCTGGTTTTGGTGGCTGGAGGGCTGGCTTATTATGGTTCCACGCTGACACCTCAGCGCCACAAGGTGGAAAAGGTTCTGCCCGATGCCCGGTTCCCGCGTTAGCTTTTTAGTTTGTGTGCTTTGCGTTTCGATTTTATCTGGCCCCGGTTTCGCGGCAGAGGGTGTTCCGCCGCCGGCGTCGGCAGCACCGCGCGGACTGACGCCGCCGCCGGAAAATACCGAGCAGGTCGTGGCCCCTGATGCGCCGACGCTGGAAGAAGTTATTCCCGATCAAGTCGGGCGGCCGCAAGGGCCCCGCGTGACAGTGAGCGGACTTGCACCCATTGATCCATCGGGGGCGGGCCTCATTGGTCCGGGGAGCGGAGGATTTGCACCGACGCTGTGGACGGGCAGTCCGCGCGCGGCCATTGCGACGCGCATCGGGCAGCTGCCAGCGTCACCCAATTCACCGGCGATGCAAAGCCTGTTGCGGCGGGTGTTGCTGAGTGGTGCCAATCCGCCATCCGGCGTTACACCGGACGATGAGCCTTCGATGCTGGCGCAGCGGTTGCTCAAGCTTGTGGCCGGTGGCCGGGTGAGCGAAGCGGCGATGCTGGGGGCGCAAAGCGCGCGCGACGATGCGCTGGCGCGACAGGCGTGGACCGAAGCGCTGCTGTTGCAGGCGCGCGACGAGGACGCGTGCGGGGACGCCACGACATTGCGCCAGTCGTTGGGCGAGCCCTATTGGCTGAAGTTGCGTGCATTCTGTTACGTTGTTGAAGGCAATAGTTCGGCGGCGGTCTTGACGCTTGATGTGATGCGCGAACGCGCTATCCAGGACGACGCGTTCTTTGAACTTGCCGGGGCGCTTACCGAAGGGTCCGTCGCCAAGGTCGCCGGTGTTCCGGCACCGAGTGGCATTCACATGGCGCTTCTGGCGCGGGCCAAAGTTTCCGCACCGGCCGTACTTGCTTCGTGGTTGCCGGGGCATTTGCTGTTCGCGCAGTCGGCTGATGCCGGCGTGAGGTTGGTAGCGGTTGAGCGGGCTTCGGTTGCGGGTTTGGTTGGCGCCGAGCAATTGCGCGATGCCTATGAAGCAGAAGTTTTCACCGCCGATCAATACGACGACCCGGAAGAATGGAGCAGCAAGCTGCCAGCCTCGCGGGTGAATGCGCTTTATTTTCAGGCGATCTCCAAACGCACGCGGCCGGCAGCGCGGGCGGCGGCGTTTGCGGCGGCGCTGGAGCGGGCGGATAGCCAGAACCGCTTTGCCTTGTTCGCGCAGATGAACCGGGGGATTTCGAAACAGATTTTGCCGATTGCCGAGACGACGTGGCTGGCGCCGCAGATTACGCGCGTGCTGCTCTACAATGGTGACGCGAAAGCGGCGAGCGTGTGGCTGTCGACGCTGGTCTCTCCGACCGATGCGCCGACGGTGAATGCGTTGCAGATGCAGGCGGGCCTGGTTTATCCGTCGACGGAAAATCTGGCGCGTATGCCGGCAGCGATGACGTGGCTGGGGCAGAACGCATTGAAGCCGTCGGGGGCCAAAGACTGGCTGATGGCGCGCGCGATGCGCGAGATTCCGCTGCTGGAGGCGCTGGGCTATGCGATCCCGCCTGATGCGCAATGGGCGGTGTCGGGGTCATCGGTGGGTGTGGTGCCTTCGGGTGCGTCGGCGGAGGCGCTGGCGGGCTTGGCGCGTTCGGCGCAGCAGCACCGGCTGGGCGAGACGGTGTTGAATGCGCTGGTGGCATTGGGAGTTGGCGGCCCGGCGCGGGCGCAAGGTCAGACTGTGGTGCGCGTTGTTGATGCGCTGGTGATGGTAGGCCTGCGCGATGAAGCGCGCGCCCTGGCAGCAGAGGCGGTACTGGGAGCGCCGTTGCGGGCCGGGAAGTGAGGGTGGACAGAACTCTTGATTTGTTAATGTCCTTACCATAAAGTAAGGAAAGTCGAATTCTGCCAAACACGGTGCTTTCCATGACGATGGCCACCCTCACCAGTAAGGGTCAGATAACGGTACCTGTTGCGGTGCGTGAAGCGCTCGGTGTGGGTACTGGGGACCGCGTCGAATTTCTTGAGATCACACCGGGCCGTTATGAGTTCATCGCCGCAACGCGGCCGGTGACCGCATTGAAGGGCATGTTTGGCAAAGCGCGCAGGCCGGTGTCGATTGCAAAAATGAACGATATTATCGCCCGTCGCGGCGCGTCGGCGAAAGACGCTGACAGATGATTGGGTTGGATACCAATGTTTTGGTGCGTTACGTGATGCAGGACGATGTCAGGCAATCAGCGCAGGCGACCAAGCTCATCGAGTCGCTTTCTGCCCAATCACCGGGTTTTGTTCCGCTGGTGTCCGTTGTGGAACTCACGTGGGTGCTGGAGTCAGCCTACCTTCTTGATCGTGCTCAGCTTGTCGAGGCCCTTGAAGGGTTGCTGCGTACAAAGGAGATCGTCGTCGACCAGGCCGAGACGGTGTGGAAGGCCTTGCGTATTTTTCAGAATGCCAACACTGACTTTGCCGACTGCCTGATCGAGCGCACGGCGTCTATGGCGGGGTGCTTGCGGACCATGACCTTTGACCGTCGTGCCGCGAAAGGTTGCGGCATGACTCTTGTGGGCTGATATCGCGGTTGTGAAACTTTGTTGCTATCCGTAAGAGCCTGCATGACTTTTGAGATTCTGGCGAGGCCGTACTGGGAGCGCCGGTGTGGCCGGGGAAATGAACTGGATTCCGGAAGTAGTGCGAAAGGTTAAGGCCGTCACGGAATTCGGCAGTGTTTCCTGCGGCTGACGGCCATTTCAGACGAAAATTTTTGGCCGGTGGAACTTTTTTACGTCTCGCGAGTTAAGTCTCCGCTGATCGTTATGAATAGCGTGCGGTAAGCAAAGACACATTGAGCTCCCGCCGTTGTCGGGGCCAACATGCAAACTGCGGCAGGAGATCGATGGTAAATAAAGTGAACGAAAGCTTCCCGACACTTCCAAAAGCCCGAACCGGTATTGAGGGGCTCGATCAAATAACGGGTGGTGGGCTACCCACTGGCCGGCCGACACTCGTCTCCGGTAGTGCTGGATGTGGCAAGACAATGCTTGCCATGGAATTCCTCGTGCGTGGGGCGACGCAGTTCGGCGAGCCCGGCGTTTTCATGATGTTCGAGGAAAACGCGGCCGAACTTACGGCAAACGTCCGCTCAATGGGCTTCGATCTGGATGCACTTGTGGCGCAGAAACTGATTGCGCTTGACCATGTGCATATCGAGCGAAGCGAGTTCGAAGAGACCGGCGAATACGATCTCGAAGGGCTCTTCATCCGGCTGGGGCACGCCATAGATTCCATCGGCGCCAAACGCGTGGTGCTCGACACAATCGAAGCGCTTTTCGCGGGTCTGCCCAATGAAGCCGTTCTTCGGGCCGAGCTTCGCCGCCTGTTCCGCTGGCTGAAGGATCGCGGCATCACGGCGATCATCACCGGCGAGAAGGGCGAGGGGAGCGCGATCACACGCTACGGTCTTGAGGAGTACGTTGCCGACTGCGTGATCGTGCTTGACCAGCGCATTCAGGATCAAATTTCGACGCGCAGGCTTCGCGTGCTCAAATATCGCGGCACAGCCCATGGCATGAACGAATACCCTTTCCTCATAGGCGCGCATGGATTTTCCGTGCTTCCGATCACCTCGCTGCAGCTCGATCATCAGGTCTCCATGCTGCGCGTTCGCACGGGTATCGGGCGTCTGGACGAAATGCTGGGTGGCCAAGGCTATTTTCAGGGTAGCAGCGTGCTCGTTTCCGGTTCTCCCGGCACCGGCAAGAGCAGCATCGCTGCAAAGTTCGCCGAAACAGCGTGTCAACGCGGGGAGCGGGCCTTGTTTTTTGCCTACGAGGAGTCGAGCGCGCAGATCGTGCGGAACATGCGCTCGATCGGTATTGATCTTGAGCGCTGGATCAAAAAGGGGTTGCTGCAAATTCATTCGTCCCGCCCAACGCTGCAAGGTCCCGAGCAGCATCTGGTGACGATGCACGACACAGTTCGCACTTTCCGCCCGACCGTGGTCGCCGTCGATCCGATCACCAATCTTTTCATGTCGCACCATGACGCCGAGGTGAAGCCGACACTGATGCGGCTCATCGACTTTTTGAAGAAGGAGCAGATCACGGCGCTCTTCACGATCCTGACGACCGGTGGCGACGGGACATCCTCGCCCGAGGATTCACAGGTCAGCGTGTCCTCACTCATGGATACGTGGATATTGCTTCGCAATATCGAGTTCAACGGCGAGCGCAACCGCAC
>JANOFD010000660.1:0-10245 GCA_031413455.1 Rhodobiaceae bacterium | reverse complement strand
CCCGGCAGGGATGTCGGCACCTGGAAGCCAAACAGCGGGTCGGTGCGCATCGGCTGGCCTTTGAGCTTGCCGGAGAGCGCCGCATCGAGCAGCGCCCGCGTCGCCTTGATCGGCATGCGCCGCCCCGTCCCATACTTGCCGCCGGTCCAGCCGGTGTTGACCAGCCAGCAATCGACCTTGTGGGCTGCAATCAGGCTGCGCAACAGGTTGCCGTATTCAGTTGGGTGGCGGGGCATGAACGGCGCGCCGAAGCAGGTCGAGAATGTCGGCTGTGGTTCCTTGCCCAGGCCCTTTTCAGTGCCGGCCACTTTGGAGGTGAAGCCAGAGAGAAAATGATACATCGCCTGGCTTGGCGTGAGTTTGGCAATGGGCGGTAAAACGCTGAACGCGTCGGCGGTCAGCATGACGATATTGGACGGTTGGCCGGCGATGCCGATAAGGCTGGCGTTGGGGATATAGCTGATGGGATAGGCGCCGCGCGAATTCTCTGCAAGGCTTCCATCATTGAGATCGAGTTCGCGCGTTGCCTCGTTGATCACAACGTTCTCAAGGACCGTGCCGAAGCGTTTCGTTGTGGCGAAAATTTCGGGTTCGGCTTCCGGAGAAAGGCGGATCATCTTGGCATAGCAACCGCCCTCGAAGTTGAAGACGCCGCTATCGGACCAGCCGTGCTCGTCGTCGCCGATCAGCGTGCGGTGCGGATCGGCCGACAATGTTGTCTTGCCGGTGCCCGACAGTCCGAAGAAGATCGCGCTTTCCTTTGAAATTCCGACGTTCACCGAGCAGTGCATCGGCATCACGTTTTTTGGAGGCAGAAGATAGTTCAGTATCGTGAATACCGATTTCTTCATTTCGCCGGCATAGGACGTGCCGCCGATGAGAACGAGTTTGCGCTCGAAGGAGACCGCGATGACCGTGCCCGTGGCAGTGCCATGTATTGCAGGGTCCGCCTGGAATCCGGGAAAGTCGATGATGGTGAACTGGGGATCGAATGTTTGACGTTCGCCCGCTTCCGGTTCAATGAGCAGATGTTGAATGAAGAGCGAATGCCAAGCGAACTCGGTAACTACGCGAACAGGCAAACGATGTGTCCTGTCGGCGCCGCCGAACAAATCCTGGACGAAGAGCTCGCGGCCCTGAGCGTAGGCGCGGAACGAATTCAACAGTGCCTCGAAATTGGCGGGGGACATCGCCTTGTTGTTGTCCCACCAGATGTGTTTTTCGACCGATGGTTCGCGGACGACGAATTTGTCTCCGGCGGAGCGGCCGGTGTGAATGCCGGTCTTGACGACCAACGGACCGTCCTTGGCCAAGACGCCTTCGTGACGCTCGACGGCGTGTTGAACCAGGCTTGCCATCGGCAGGTTCCAATAAACCTGGCGCAGGTTTGTCAGGCCCACGTTGTCAATGGCGTTGGGGGCTGTTTGATGTCCCGTCGTATGCATTCGTCGTCGTCTCCGTCACGCCCAAGCTGTGGCGAATTGGCAGAAATGTCTGGAATTTCGAACTTGCGCCGCACCATAGGGGGGAGACTTATTTGAAGCAATATGCGGTACGGGCGAAGAGTTCAGGTTTGTCGAAATGGGTGAAATACCTAAAGCCGCCTTGGTGCTCAGACCGATTGACGTAGCGAAAATGAGAATCCCGAGGGCAGGCCGGTTGTTTAGCCTATGGCACGAAGTTGGTTGGCCCACGTTGTGCGACAGTTACGATGCTGGCATTTCCATTCAGCGGCGGCGCTGTAGGGTTAATCTTGGGGATTAGTCTGCGAATGGCGGGTCAGGCGTGCATAGCGGCGGCGCTTTGGTAGGCCTATATTCGTGGTTCTGAGATTCTAACGAGAGAGGGCATGAGGCTCCATGACGATCATTGCGCTTGTCGATGACGACCGGAATATTCTTTCATCGCTGTCGATGGCGCTGGAGCAGGAAGGCTATCAGGTCAAGACGTATTCAGATGGGGTGACGGCGTTGGCCGCCCTTCAGTCGTCGCCTCCGGCGCTGGCGATCCTGGACATCAAGATGCCGCGAATGGACGGACACGAAGTCTTGAAAAAATTGCGGCAGACCAGCGATTTGCCCGTTATCTTTTTGACGTCGAAAGACGATGAGGTCGACGAAGTGGTCGGCTTGAGCCTTGGTGCAGACGACTACATCAAAAAGCCATTTTCTCAGCGTCTGTTGTTACAGCGTGTGCGAGCGGTTCTGCGGCGTGCCGAAGCGCGCAACACGCCAAACTCGGCCACGGCTGCCAAAGAGGTGATCGTGCGGGGAAAATTGGTGCTCGATCAGTTGCGCCATTCATGCACGTGGAATGAAAAGGATGTGCAGTTGACGGTGACGGAGTTTTTGATTTTGCTGGCGTTGGCCCAGAGGCCCGGTATCGTCAAGAGCCGGGATAATCTGATGGATGCAGCCTATGATGATCAGGTTTATGTCGATGATCGCACGATCGATAGTCATATCAAAAGGCTTCGCCGCAAGTTCAAGCATGTTGATGATTTATTCGATTCGATCCAGACGCTGTACGGCGTCGGCTACAAGTATGTCGAAGCTTGAGTGCTCTTGAACAGGCACCACCCGAAACTTTGAAACCGGGCGGCAATGCCGTTCCCTGGTTGAAGCGCGTTGCCGCGAGTGCCTTTGGCAAGCCGGTGCTTGCGAAAGCCGCAAAAGGACTTTCTTGGCGGCCTCGCCGGCGTTGGATGTCGGCACTGACGGGAAAAGTGATTGCCTTCAATGTGCTTGCCGTCTTGGTCTTCTTTGCCGGTGCTTATTGGATTCAAACTATTCGGGTTAACCTTGTTGACGAGCGCATAAAGTCGCTTAAAGCTCAAGCCGAGATCGTGGCGGCGGCGCTGGCCCGCTATGCTGCCAGAGGTGAAGAGGACTCTGACGCTGCGACCGATGTCGATGAGATCAAAGCCGTGACGGTACTAAATTTGCTGGTCGGTCCGACGGGTATGCGAGCGCGCATTTTCGATCGAGAGGGGCGGCCCATTCAAGACACGCGCTTCATACTCTTGCGCAATCAAGTGAAGAGTAAAGACCTTCCCCCGCCGGGACAAATCGATCTGTTCGATGAGATTCAAAGCGGATTGAGGAGTGGGCTTTATTCATTGCGACCGGGGAAAGAACTTCCGCCCATTGTGAATGACGAGCCACAACAGCTTGGTGAAAAATTCGAGGAGGTCCAGCAAGCCTTGCAGAAAGCCGAGCCCGGATCGGCTGAGCGTATTAACGCGGAAGGCAATTTGATAGTCTCGGTTGCGGTCCCTATCAGGCGGTTGCAATTTGTGATGGGTGTCTTGATGTTGTCGACCGAAGCCGGTGACATCGATGATGCGTTGGGCGACGAATGGATTCAGCTCGTGGCAGGCGTCTTGACCGGCTCCACGGTTGTATTTGCGGCCTCAATCCTGTTGCTGTGGCATGTCACGGGACCCGTTCGTCAGCTTTCGCAAGGTGCCGAGCTGGTGAGAAGCGGCGGGCGGGCCCTCAATGCCATTCCAAATTTTGGGCGGCGCAATGACGAGGTCGGCGATCTCTCAATGTCGCTGCGCGCGATGACCGCGGCGCTCTACGCGCGCATGGACGCCATCGAACAGTTTGCGGCCGATGTGGCGCATGAGATCAAGAATCCGCTGACCTCCGTTGCGAGCGCGATCGAGACATTGCGGCGCACCGACGATGAGGAAAAGCGGTTGAAGCTCATGGGCGTCGTCCGCGACGATGTGCGGCGGCTCAATCGATTGATCACAGACATTTCCGATGCGTCACGGCTGGACGCGGAATTGTCGCGTGCGAAAGCTCAAGCCATCGACCTCTCGGGTTTGATCAATGCCCTGGCGCAAATGTTCGACGATCCCGACGCTGAGGGGAAGCCACGCATCGTGCTGAATGTACCGGCTGATGGACTTGTTGTACGTGGTCTGGAAGGGCCTTTGGCGCAAGTGCTGCGCAACGTCATCGAGAACGCAATGTCTTTCAGTCCGGCAGGTGGTGAGATTCACATTTCGGCTCAGGCTGCGCATGGGCACGCCGTGATTTCGGTTGAGGATCAAGGTGCTGGTATTCCTGAGGAAAATCTCGAAGTGATATTCAGGCGCTTTTATACGTCCCGTCCATTGTCGCACGGCTTTGGCAAGAACTCCGGGTTGGGGCTATCGATATCGAGGCAAATTGTTGAGGTGCACGACGGCAAGATCAGCGCGTCGAATCTGCGCGGCGAGGATGGTACAATTATCGGCGCGCGGTTCATGATCGAACTTCCATTGTCTCCGGCGAGTTAGACTTTGCTCATCCATGCCACATCGATCGATTTGTGCGGATATGGGATCATTATTTTGGGTGCCTCGGGCTCGGGCAAGAGCGATCTGGCACTACGCCTCATTGACGAAGGCGCATTCCTGGTGGCGGATGATCAAACCAACGTCGAAGTCGTAGGTGACCATCTGATCGCGGAGGCGCCGCATCAAATTTCAGGTTTTCTGGAAGTGCGGGGTGTTGGTATTGTCCGGGCGCCGCTGAAGGCACGCTCCACCCTCAGATTGGCGGTGACTTTGAGTGAGGCCGAGATCGAGCGCTTGCCAGGTCCGCGTTTCTGGACGTTGCCAAAAATGCCGGAACCAAGAATTCCACTGGTGGCTTTGAGGGCCTTTGAAGCGTCGGCACCCTCCAAGCTGCGTCATTCGCTGGGAGTTGTGCTAAAAGCGTAACGGTCTTCCCCCATTTGGTTCAGGACACACGTTGAGACTGACACGAAACCGGACTATGTAATGCGCCGACATTAAGCGTCGTGGGTCAAAGTCTGACCGTAGACATTGGAGTTTTGTTCAAGCTCATGATTGGCGTTGTTCTGGTTACCCATTGCCGTTTGGCTGATGAACTGAAAGCGGCGACCGAGCATGTGGTCGGTCCGCAACCGTCGTTTCGCACCGTGTGTATTGGGGCGCAGGATGATATGGAGCAGCGTCGCGAGGAGATACTAGGCGCTATCAAGGCCGTAGATGTGGGTGATGGGGTCATTTTGTTGACCGATATGTTCGGGGGAACACCGTCGAACCTGGCGATCTCGGCACTTGAAAGCGGCAAGGTTGAGGTCATCGCTGGTGTCAATTTGCCAATGCTGATCAAGTTGGCCTCGGTCAGATCCACTGCCAAGTTGCAAGAAGCGGTCGACAAGGCCCAAGAGGCCGGCCGCAAATATATTCGCGTCGCTTCCAAGGAACTGGCGGGTGGCTGAAGGCGGTCAGCTTGCGCGGGTTGTTGCGATCACCAACACTAAAGGGTTGCATGCGCGGGCGTCGGCAAAATTCGTGCAGTGCGCCAACAAGTTCGACGCCATTGTCCTGGTCACAAAAGACGGACATTCGGTCGTGGGAACCTCGATCATGGGGCTGATGATGTTGGGGGCGGGGATCGGATCAGAGCTCTCTATCTCGGCCGAGGGGCGGCAGGCGGTCGAAGTTCTTGAAGCGTTGCAGACGCTTATTGCGTCAAAGTTCGGTGAAGACACATGATGCGCTGTTGCTTTGCTTTGTTTCGAATTTTTCTGGTGGTCTTGGCTTTAGCCGCACCAATCGCCGCCGCAGAAATTCCCCAAAAAGCGACTCCCGCTTTTTGGGTAGTCGAGAAGGACGGCAGGACACTGTATCTCTTCGGCTCGGTGCATCTGTTGCCACCGGACATCAAGTGGACCCGCGATGAAATTGAACGCGCGCGCGCCCGGTCGGCGGTGTTTGCGTTTGAAGCGCCATTGAAGGACGCTGAAGTTGCGATGGCGCGCTTCGTTGAAGCGCATGGACGATTGCCGCAAGGTAAGACGCTTAAAGACATTTTGCAGCCAGATCTGTTCGAGGAACTTGAGAAGGCGGCTTGGGCCGTGCAGTATCCGCCAAAATTGCTGGCACCGTTGAGGCCGTGGCTTGCAGCGGTTTATCTTGAGCTTTACGCCTATCTGAAGGCTGGCTATTCACCGTTCTATGGCGTCGACCACATTATCGAGCGGGAGGCGCAGGCTCGCGGGGCTCAGTTTGCGTATTTTGAAACGGTTGAGGAGCAGCTTTCCTTTTTCGCGAAACTGACCGGCGATGGTGAGTTGAACTATCTGAAGGCGACGGTACGCGGCGTTCTTGATGAGCCCAATTTGCCGGCCGATTTGATCAAGGCCTGGGCGACAGGCAACACGGTCAGTCTGGCGGCCATGATCGAGAAGGGGTTTGAGGATGTGCCTCAGCTCAGGGCTCAACTTCTGGTCGCCCGAAACCGAAATTGGTTGCCACGCATCATCGACATGCTGAAATCAGGAAAAGTTCACTTTGTGACTGTAGGCGCCGGGCACTTGTCGGGAAAGGACAGCGTGGTGGCGATGTTGCGCGCCAGAGGGTACAGAGTTACGGGGCCGTGAGCCGGAAAGTGTTTCCTTGAAAGGAATTCGTCATGCGCAAGTCAGCAACTATCTTGCTTGCAATATGCCTTGGAGGCTGTGCCGCCTTCGAGGATTGGGTGTCGATGGATGACGACGGCGGCAAAGCTGCGGCATTGGCTGGGGCGGAGTCCGCGTCATTGATGGATTTGTCGATTGCGACCGGGCGCTACAGTGTCATGCTGGGGCAGGCGCGCGAAATTTTGCGTCTGCCTGAACTTAGGCAGCCGACTGAGGATAACAGTGGAGCAGAGGCGAACAATCTAGCACAGGAGCGCGCTCTCTTGGCGGCACAGCAAGCGCAGGTCGCAAATGAGTTTTTAGCGGACGCAACGCGGGCCTGCCAGCGACGCCGGGTGCCGAAGGGTGTGCGTTCCCTTGCCTGCGAGCAACAACGGAAGATGCCTGGGGAGTTGCGTAAGCCGACTGCACCAGAGTTGGCCGCGCTGACGATGCGCAATGACCGCGTGGGCGAATTCATCATCGAATGGTGGGACGCTGTGTGCGCCCTGGCGCCGAAGCCTCGCGGCGATGATCCGCCAGCGTGTTCGATTGAGTGACAATTGTTCGCGCTTAAACACATAAACATCTCTTTATATGTGGCTTGAGCTCTAGGTTTTTGAGTGCTATAGACGCGACAGGATCAGGCTGCGCGGCTTGTCGCGCGGCCCGGAAAGTTCAAGGAAATTTACCATGGCAAACGACTACACCGTCGCCGATATCAAACTTGCGGATTTTGGACGACGCGAAATTGCGATCGCAGAAACCGAGATGCCCGGCCTGATGGCGACGCGCGAAGAGTACGGCGCTTCGAAGCCACTCAAGGGGGCGCGCATTGCCGGATGTCTGCACATGACAATCCAGACGGCGGTGTTGATAGAGACACTTCAAGTGCTGGGGGCGGATGTACGCTGGGCCTCATGCAATATTTTTTCAACGCAGGATCACGCGGCATCCGCGATTGCTGCAACCGGGACGCCTGTGTTTGCTAAGAAGGGCGAAACGCTGATTGAGTATTGGGAGTATGTGCATCGCATCTTCGAGTGGGCGGACGGTGGTACGCCAAACATGATTCTCGATGATGGCGGTGACGCGACGCTGCTGTGTGTTTTGGGCCCAAAGGCAGAACGTGATCTGTCGGTGATTGCAAAACCGCAAAACGAAGAAGAAGAAGCGCTGTTTGCGGTTATGCGCCGCACTATCGAAAAGAAGCCGGGTTGGTATTCAAAGATTTCAGCAGCCATTCGCGGTGTCACCGAAGAAACGACGACGGGTGTGCATCGCCTTTATCAGATGGCGGAGCGCAAGGAATTGCCGTTTCCTGCTATCAATGTGAACGACAGTGTCACGAAGTCGAAGTTCGACAATCTCTATGGATGCCGTGAAAGCCTGGTCGACGGCATCCGTCGCGGCACCGACGTGATGATGGCTGGCAAGGTTGCTATGGTTGCGGGCTTCGGCGATGTTGGCAAAGGGTCAGCCGCGTCACTGCGCAATGCGGGTTGCCGCGTAGTTGTTGCCGAGATTGATCCGATCTGCGCGCTGCAGGCGTCGATGGAAGGCTATGAGGTGACGACGATGGACGACGCGGCGTCCCGGGCGGACATCTTCGTGACGGCGACCGGCAATGTCGATGTGATTACGGTCGATCATATGCGGCAAATGAAAGACCGCGCCATCGTTTGCAATATCGGGCACTTCGATTCGGAAATTCAGGTTTCGGCGCTGAAGAACTTCAAATGGCACAACGTAAAGCCGCAAGTTGATGAAATCGAATTTCCAGGTGGCAAGCGGATTATTCTTCTGTCGGAAGGCCGGCTTGTGAATTTGGGCAATGGGACGGGTCATCCGAGCTTTGTGATGAGTTCGTCGTTCACCAACCAGACATTAGCGCAACTTGAACTGTGGCAAAACGGTTCGAAGTACGAGCGCAAAGTCTACACGCTGCCGAAAAAGCTTGATGAGAAAGTTGCGCGCCTTCATTTGGCCAAACTTGGGGTGAAACTTACCAAACTCTCGCCGAAACAGGCTGAGTATCTGGGCATCGAGCGCGAAGGACCGTTCAAGTCCGAACAGTATCGCTATTGATGTGCATTGCACGTGGAGACGGCCATGAAAAAATACCTGGTGATCGCAGCGGTTTTGGTGTCGCTGATCTTTGTGACGCCGTTTCTGTATTTTGCTGATGCCGCTCCAGGCTGCGACGCGCGCGCGGCGCAGCCTTGGGTGACTGGCCGAGGTGTAACTCATCACGTGGAAGCGTTTTCGAACGGGCCAACATGCGCGCATGCGGTTGTTACCATCATCGTCCGCGCACCGAACGGCATGCCGTTGTTGAGCGACAGCATGCCGGCGGCGCAGGTAATGATTTTTGCCGGGTTGAAAGCGCGAAGTGAAGTGAAAGCGGGACTGAAAGACTGGATGACGCAAAACCATTTGTTCAAATCATCAGGTGACTTGCCGGTCTGGAAAAAAGGCGAGGCGGCACCCAGTGGCGGTGAGTTCGCGTTCTATCCAGACGAAAGTGTGGATCGTGATTTTTACGAACAGGTTCGTGCAGCGAAGGTTCCGGTGTTTTGCTATGTGCAGGGTATGGAGAGCCTCGCCTGTAGCGTGCTCAAAGATGGCGGCATGAGCAAGATCGGATTGCAGACGTTTCCGGGCTGAGGGCGCAATTTTTAGTTCAGTTTCAGAATTACCAACCCGCCGACAACAATTGCCGCGAGGGCGACGCGAATCGTTCCAAATGGTTCGCCCAGAATGAGCCAGCCAAACACAGCGGCAAATACGATGCTGGTTTCGCGGAGAGCTGCGACGTGGGCGACGGGAAACATTCCCATAGCGATGAGCGCCGACCCATAGCTGAAGAAGGACAGGATTCCGGCGGTTACGGCGGGCTTCCAAGTTGCTCCCAAAGTTACCACGAGGGACGTACGCCGGAAATGCAGTCCAGTGAAGATGGCTGGCGCGCCGCCCAACACGAAAAACCAGACGACGAAGCCCCAGCCATCGTCCGCATGCATGGCGCGTACGCCCGCAGCGTCGATGGTCGTGTAAGCCGCCACACAGATTGCCGTTGCGATGGCAGAAAGAAAAATGTCGGGGTGGGTGGCGGCATCGCGGACTGAGTGGCCCACAAGGCCAAACACCATCAGCGCAAGCGTGGCTATGGCTAATCCGGTCCATGCAAGTGCGCTTTGGGATTCATTCAACACCAACGTTGCCACAATAGCGATCATCAGGGGCGCCAAACCGCGCATGATCGGGAATGCGAGCGACAGGTCGCCCATGGCAAGCGTGCGGATCATGCATAGCTGATAGATCCAGTGCACGACGGTGCTTGCCAAGAGCAGCCACCAGGCCTTTGGGGTGGGCCAGGGTGCAAACGGTAAAATGGGTAGCGCCAACACCATGACCGTGAAATTGAGCAACGCTATGTAGGCGAATCGGTCGTCGGTTTTGCGGGTCAACACGCCGACCAGTGCGACGGTTACGGCTGAAAATAAAGGAAGGCCAATTTCCCAAATGGTTGCTGTCACCATTTGGGCCGGGCGATTTCGGAACTCAATTCGCGCGTTGCCATTTTGTGGAGCACCTTCAGGTCTCTTTCGCTATTGGAAGATTGCGCAACCTAAGAGAGGTGCAGGTCGCGTTCAATTGGAGAGACGCTGCAGTCCGTATTCCATTCGCTGTGCATTTGGCCAGGTCCTGGCGCAAATGGGCAACACGTGTGCATTTCGAACTGACCGGATTTATGTCTTCAATTGAGTTGTTCGGTAGTGCAGATAAGCCACTCCAATTGCTTGCGAAATGCGCTCT
>JANOFD010000659.1:0-3409 GCA_031413455.1 Rhodobiaceae bacterium | reverse complement strand
GATCGGCGCGCAGTTCGGCGTACGGTATGGAGAACGGCTGCGCAGTGATTGGATGCGGCTTTGCCTGGCCGGGCTTCTGCTGTTGATTTGCGCGCGGTTGGGTTTCAATTTGATCTGGCCACCGGGAGATCCCTTCAGCGTTATTATCGAGTCCGCGCCATGAAGGGGCTTGCTATCGCATTGACCTGCATTTTGGGCTTTGGACTGGGGTGCGCGCGCGCCGAGGATCTGGCCACGGGTATTTCCCGAGATAGAATCGAAGTGACTTCCAATTTTACCGGCGCAGACGTTGTAGTCTTCGGCGCAATTGTGAGTGACGCTGGCGATGCACTTCCGGCGACAGCCGCGCGTGATATCGTCGTCGTCGTGCGCAGCGACCGGGTATCTACCGCCACAGTTCGCAAGAAGGAGCGGCTTGGGTTTATCTGGGTCAACCGGGAGCAGAGGCAATTCGCGGGCGTGCCAGGGTATTATTTTATTGCGTCAACCCGCCCGCTGCAGGACATGGCCAGTGTCGATGTTCTGCGGCAATTTGAGTTGGGGCTCGAGAATTTGGCAATGGGTCCAGCTCCTGGATCGATTGGCGGGCCGCGAGATTTTCGCAAGGCGTTCCTGGATTCGCGGGTGCGCAATGAACTTTATGGGCAACATGAAGGTGGGGTAAGATTTTTGTCAGGCTCGCTTTTTCGGACGACAGCCGCCCTACCGCCCAATGTCCCGGCGGGAAATCTTAAGGTGTCAGTGTATGCTTTTTCGAACGGGCAGATTACGAGCTCCAATTCGATGACGTTGTTTGTCGAAAAATCCGGGATCGAGCGGCAATTGTCTGAGTTCGCGGTTTATTGGCCGGCACTCTATGGGATTGCAGCGCTGGTGTTGTCGGTACTCGCCGGGTTTTTGGCGGCGGTCGCGTTTCGTGAGCGGGATTAAACGGCTGTTTCTTTCCGGGGAGGTGTTCAGAAAACTGGTGCCCGCGGTCACGACTGGGTGACACGGGAGACGTAGTAAGAATTTCACACGAAGGCACAAAGACGCGAAGCCGCGAAGTAGCAAGAAAAAATGGCGCGCTTGCGTGCCGAAAAACACAACATTTCCCACGATGTGCGAAAGTGAACTTCTTGTCCTGATTCTTTGCGCATGTGCATTTTTGTGCCTCCGCGTGAAATTCTTTTTTCTGCGTCTCCCGTGTCACCTATTTATGATTCAGGTACGGCCCGGCGATTTCGCAGTTGACTTGGCACACCGATTGTTCCTAATATGTTCCTTCATTTTGGCCCGTTCCGAAACGGACGGGTTCAGCTGCGACTTGAACATTGAACAGGCTTGGGCAGCCCTGTCCCGGGAGGCGGGGAACGGTGGGGTGAACGTGTCATCCGATGGCGCGGGCGCCTGACTCTTCGCCGCTGGCTTTGATTGTGCCCGCATGCAATCATGTTGATTTTGCAGGTCGTTTTTGTGATCTAACCCGTTGAAATGTAACAATGTTATTTCCTTATATGCACGAATGCATGCGTTGGTGCATACACACACCCCTGGTCGATTTAGAGCCAATAAAATGGCTAACGGCCGGACGTCGCAGTCGTCCTCCAGAGCACTAAAATCGCGCAATGCGATCTGCATGCCAACGCGAGTGGAGACACACACTTTCTGTATTGACGTTTACGTCAACGTCAACGTAAATATTGTTGCAGTTAGTTGATGCTGGAAAGGCTTATTGCGATGGAAACTTGGTCTATCAGCGAATTGTCCGTGGAGTTCGGGATTACGCCCCG
Organism: Rhodobiaceae bacterium; assembly: GCA_031413455.1. GTDB lineage: Bacteria > Pseudomonadota > Alphaproteobacteria > Micropepsales > Micropepsaceae > SZUA-430. Next base: position 1,637 of record JANOFD010000659.1, on the reverse strand, counting down.
GGCGATCCGATTTTATGAAGATGAAGAACTGGTCAAGCCGACGCGGAAAGGTCAGACGCGCATTTATTCGGCGCGTGACCGGGCGCGATTGTCTTTGATCTTGCGGGGAAAGCGTGTCGGCTTTTCGCTGATCGAACTCAAAGAGATGCTCGATCTCTACGATATGGACGACGGTCAAGCGACGCAATTACAGTACTCGATCAAAAAATTCTCCGAGCGGATCAATGCGCTTGAACGGCAACGCGCGGATGTTGAGCAAGCTCTGCAGGAGTTGCGAGCCGGGCGTGCGCGGCTTGAGCTTTTTCTGGCTTCGAAAGATCCGGCGAGCCGACCGGCCGAAGAAGAGCGTCGGCACCTGATCGGCTTTTCGCTGAATTCCGGAATGCGTGACTAAACTTTACAAGAGGCAAATCTCATGGGTGTTTTGCAGGTCGATCACGCGTCGTGGATGAGTGAAGATCTGCAGATATTCGACAATGAGGCGCGCAAATTCCTTGAACGCGAGTGCGTACCGCACTCGGAAAATTGGATTAAGCAGCAGCACGTTGATCGTGCGACGTGGAAGAAAGCCGGCGAAGCGGGATTGCTTTGCGCCTCGACGCCTGAAGCCTATGGCGGCGCCGGCGGCACGTTCGCGCATGAAGCGGTGATCATCGACAATCTTGGGAAGCTGGGGATCGATGGGTGGGGCATTACCCTGCACAACGCGATTGTGGCGCCTTACATTTTCCATTGCGGCACCGAAGAGCAGCGGCGGCGCTGGTTGCCGCGTCTGGCGTCGGGCGAGTTAGTGGCGGCGATTGCGATGACGGAGCCTGGTACCGGTTCCGATCTTCAGTCGATCAAGACCACCGCGAAGCGCGACGGCAATCAGTATGTAATCAACGGGTCGAAGACCTTCATCACAAACGGCGGGACGGCGAATTTTGTCATCGTCGTGGCGAAGACCGATCCGACTCAAGGGTCGAAGGGTACGTCGCTGGTTGTGGTCGAAACCGACGAGGTCCAACGATTCCGGCGCGGGCGCGTGCTTGAGAAGATCGGACAGAAGGCGAACGACACGGCCGAGCTGTTCTTTGACGATGTGCGCGTACCGGCGTCGAATTTGATCGGCATGGACGAGGGGCGCGGCTTCATTCACCTGATGCAGCAATTGCCGCAGGAGCGGTTAATCATCGCGCTGCAGGCGATGGCGGTGATCGAGCGGGCGCTCGAGCACACGATCGCCTACGTCAAAGAGCGCAAGGCCTTCGGCAAGCAGATCATCGAGTTTCAGAACACGCAGTTCAAACTTGCTGAGTGCAAGACGGAAGCGACGGTGGCCAAGGTGTTCTGCAATCATACGACCGGACTGCTACTGGAGGGCAAGCTGGATCCGTTCATGGCATCGATGGCGAAGCTGTGGCTTACGGAGGTGCAGTGCCGCGTGGTTGACGAATGCCTGCAACTGCACGGCGGGTACGGGTACATGAACGAGTACCCGATCGCGCGGATGTATGCAGACAGCCGCGTGCAGAAGATCTATGGCGGCACGAATGAGATTATGAAAGTGCTGATCGCGAGGAGCCTCTAGCGCATGTATACGCCGCGCCACTTCGCGATGGACGAAATAGCCGATCAACATGCGTTGATTGATG
>JANOFD010000658.1:0-2464 GCA_031413455.1 Rhodobiaceae bacterium | reverse complement strand
GTCCGTGATCTTCACCTGACCACAAAGGAAATCGACCACTTTGTCTTCAAATAAGGGCGCGCGAAGCTGAGCGACGGCGTCCGGATTGTTTCGATAAATCTCGAATATGCGCTTTTCCTGACCGGGATACTGCCGAGCCTGCGCGACAACCGCACGGTTAAGCTCTTCTTGAGTAACCTGCACGTTGTTGAGGCGCCCAAACTCCGACAGCACAAGACCCAACCGGACGCGGCGCTCCGCAATGCGGCGAAACTCTGCCTTAAGCTCGTCTTCTGGCTTGCTTTTGTCCTCTTCGGCCAGATTGCCGGATTTCAGATCCTGCTCGACTTGCGTCCAGATTTGCTTGAACTCGGCTTCAACCATGCCCGAAGGTAAATCAAAACTATGCGCCACGTCCAAAGCATCGAGAAGCGCACGCTTCAAATGCGCGCGTGTCGCCCGTCCAAATTCGACCGCCAACTGCGAACGCGCGGCATCTCTGAGCTTATCGAGACTGTCCAAACCAAGCTTGGTCGCAAGGCCCTCATCGACCTCCGCGTCGATACCCCGGCGAATTTCCTTCACCGTCACGTCAAATTCCGCAAACTTGCTTGCGAGATTTGCCGCAGGATAGTCAGCAGGGAATGATACCGAGACCACTTTCGCATCACCGGCTTTCACGCCCTTCAATTGATCTTCGAACCCGGGAATGAATGATCCAGAGCCCAAAACCAGTTCGGAATTCTCAGCAGCTCCACCCTCGAATGGCACGCCATCGATTTTGCCCAAAAAATCCACGACCAGCTGATCGCCGTCTTGCGACACAGCGTCATCACCTTTGGGTTCATAGGTCTTCTGCTGCGCAGCCAGCCGCTTCAACGAATCCATGACCTGGCCGTCGTCCACCTCAGCCACGGGCCGCGGCAATGATATTTGCGACATATCGGCGAGCTTGAAATCCGGCATCAAATCGACGCCCATCGTGAAGACCAGGTCCGCCACGCCATCGATGACTTTTTCAACTTCACACGCCAATTCAATGCGCGGCGTCATAGCAGGACGCAGCGAGCGTTCTTCCACAGCTTTCTGACTAAACTCAGCGACTGCCTCTTGGACGATCTCGCCCATCACCGATTTGCCGAAGGTTTTGCGCAAATGCGCAACAGGGACCTTCCCCGGCCGGAACCCCTTGAGGTTCATTTGCCCTTTCATCCCGTCCAGACGCGTGACGAGCTTAGCGTCCAGATCGTTCTTGCCAACGGTGATGCGAAATTCGCGGCGAAGTTGCTCATTCACCGTTTCAGTAATGTCCATGAGTTTTCTAGTCCTGCTTCCGTTCGTCTATACCACCACCGGTGTCTCTTAGGGGTGCGCATGTGGTGCGGGCGAAGGGATTTGAACCCCCACGACTTGCGTCACTGGAACCTAAATCCAGCGCGTCTACCAGTTCCGCCACGCCCGCGCGACTGACGTCAGCGTGCGTACCCAAAAAGATCCAGGCACATGCGGTTCCGCCGTTCCTGTAGCCTAACAAGGGCGGTGCTATAGCAGGGTGATCTTGAAACTCAAAGCCCGCGAATTCAATCTTGCATCGCGTATGGCAAGAGTTCTGGAAGGTCCTCTGCCGTCAGGCCACGGCCAGCCAATCTGCCGCATGCACCATGATAATACGCGCCCGCAACCGCGGCCTCAAATGCCTGCATTCCTTGAGCAATTAACCCGCCAATGATCCCGGCCAGCACATCTCCCGAACCCGCGGTTGCAAGATCGGCTGGTGCATTTGTGTTGATCACAGCCTCGCCTTGCGGGTCGGCAACCACCGTATCGGCGCCCTTGAGCAGCACCACTGCGCCCGACAATTGGGCCGCAACCCGCGCCGCTTCAATCCGATTCGCTGATTTTTGAAGCAGGCCAGGGAAAAGCCTCTCGAATTCTCCCTCATGTGGCGTCAGAACGCTGTTTTTGTGCAATACCGAAAACAGGTGCTCACGGCCGCTGCCAAATGACGTCAGCGCATCGGCGTCCAAAACAACGTTTTTTTTCAAAGTCAGCGCTGCCAATACATTGGATACCGTCGCAGGCCCTACCCCATTGCCTGGCCCCACGACCACACACGTGACGCGTTCGTCTTCAAGCACTCGTTTGAACGCCAAGCCATCCGCTATCTCGCGCACCATGATCGCAGTCAGAGACCGGGCCAATATGGGTGCGGCCCCGCCATCACCAACGACTGTCACCAAACCGGCCCCTGCCCTCAAGGCAGCGTGCGCCGCAAGTCTTGCAGCACCCGTCATGAGCGCTGGGCCGCTCACCACAACACAGTGACCACGTTGATACTTGTGCATCGCCGGATTCAGGTGATCCGTCTGAATAGGCCAAGTGTTTTCATCGCACCGCATGCGCCTGGGTAATTCGTTGCTGTGCACGCCTGTCAGCGCGTGCAGCATGCCAACCGGTATACCGATGCCCGCACAAACAACTTCGC
>JANOFD010000657.1:0-5204 GCA_031413455.1 Rhodobiaceae bacterium | reverse complement strand
CGCCGCGCTGATTGATCTTTTCGCAGGCGCGGCTGATCAACCGGTTTCGAATTCGCTCGCCTATGAAATCTACAAGCTTTTGCCCAACGACACAGATTTCAGCATCTACAAGCGCTACAATCTCACCGGCTTCAACTTTGCCATCATCGGTTCGGCGTCTCGTTATCATTCGCGCCTCGACGATCTCGCCCATCTCGACAAGAATTCGCTGCAGCATCATGGCGACAACACATTCGCTTTGATGGCAAAATTGCTGGACACCGACCTCGCCACCTTGAAAGCTGAAACAGACGCGAGCTACTTCGATATCTTTGGCCAAACCTTGGCCGTGTGGCCCGCCGCGATCAATTTGCCCGTAGCGCTTGCCGCCCTCTTGGGGATCATCGGCTTGATCATCGTCCACCGCGTTGCGTTCTCGTGGCGCGCCGTCGCGTGGTCCGCACTCGGGGTCGTTGGCACTGTCGCTGGCCTTTTCGCACTGGGATGGGTGCTGTCCTATCCGTTGGGCGTGTGGCCCGGCGTCCATCCACTCGATCATCCAGAGCCGTGGCCCGCGCGCATCGCGCTCGCCGCCGCGGCGATCTTAGTTGCGCTCATTGCCGCTGTCATCACCAAAAGGGCCGGATCGCGGGTCACCCTGCTTGCCAGTTGGCTCGTGCTCTGTGTCCTGTCCGTCGCCTGCGCCGCGTTCTTGCCCGGCGCCTCATACGCGCTCGTCTGGCCCGCATTGATCGTCGCCATCATGGCTTGGGCCGAAACTTACGTTCGCCCGAACGCCGAACTGGTGTTCACCGCCGCCACAGGGTTCGCCGCCGCCGCGTTCTTTTGGCTCGCTCACTTCCTGGCACTCGAAGCCGTCCTCGGCTTCAATGCCAGTCACTTCAAACTGTTGGCGCTCGCACCTTTCGCGCTCGCGCTAAGCCCCGTCTTGGCATCCAGCGCACCACGCTCAAATTCGCCAGCGATATTGACTTGCGTCCTCGTCATGGCAGTTGCTTCGATCATCGCCCTGCGCGCGCCCGCCTATTCTTCAGACCACCCGCGCCCACTGAACGTCATCTACTATGACGACCGTACCGCAAATGGTCCGCGCTGGTTGATCCCATCAGATTTGCCGCCGGATGAAGCGTTCCTCAAAGCGACGGAGTTCCCGGAAGAAGACGAGGAGTTTCTCCAACTCGGCCTCCTCAAAGGCAAAGGCCGGTTCAAACCGGCAACCAATCTGGGCTTGCCCGCGCCCACGCTCTCGGTCACGACGATCACAACGCGTGGCGCCCTTACCGTTCTGACCGGCACATTGCGCAGCGGGCGCGGCGGCTTTGTGATGGGCATCGCAGTTGCCCCGGGCTCTGGCCTTAAGTCACTGCGCATCGAAGGCCAGGAAGTGTTCGACGCCAAACGGCTTGGCGCCGACACCCCGGCGCTCGCACGCCTCTTCGGCCTGGGTGTCCGCGACGTCGCCATCGAATTGACCTTCGATCCGAAAGCCCCTGCAAAAGTCACACTGTTTGAACGCTCCGCCTTGCCCGATGCGCAAGAAGCCCGCGCCCTGACCGCAGCGCGTCCACTTGATGCCGCGCCGGTGCACAGCGGCGACGGCACCCTCGTCGCGCTGCCGGTGGATTTGACGACGTTGACCGCAAGCCCTTAAGACGCTTTTGAAGCGTCATCTTCTGGCGCCTTCACTTCGTAGCGCATAAAAAGCGGTGTTTGCGCAAGAAAGAAAACGACGGTGAGCGGGATGAACCCCCACACCTTCAGCCAGACCCACGTTTCGGTCGTCGTGTTGCGCCAGGCGATTTCATTCAACACCGCCATAAACACGTAGAAGATGGCAATTCTGATAGTGAGCTTGCGCCAACCCTCGTCTGTCAATGGCATCGCCAGGTCCATCACGTCTTTGATGATCAACCGCCCGAACCCAAGCCCGCCCAGGAGTATAACTGACACTATGCTGTAATAGATTGTCGGCTTGAGCTTGATGAACGTCTCATCTTCTAGCCACAGCGTTAGTCCGCCAAAAATCGTCACTACGACAACACTGAAAATCAGCAGCGGTGAAATTTTCCGAACCAAGGCATACGACGCTGCAGCCGCAAGCAACGACGCCGCCATGAAGACGCCCGTCGCCGGATAGATACCCCAAGCGTAGTAGCTGCCGAAAAAAGCGATGAGTGGCCCGAGATCGAGCGCCAGTTTTATAAGTGGGTGCATGATGCGCGGCACCATAGCCGCGAAGCGATGAACGGTGCCAGAACCTAAAACGTCAATCCGTCACGTTTTCGCGAGTGGCGCTCAAGCTCCAACGCCCACAAGCGCCCGGGCAAAGCTCTCTGCGTCAAAGGGCTGCAGATCCTCGGCCGTCTCGCCCACGCCAATATAGTGAACGGGCAGGTCGAATTTCTCGGCGATCGAAACCAAAATCCCCCCGCGCGCCGTGCCGTCGAGTTTGGTCATCACCAGCCCCGTGATCTTGGCCGAGGTGCGGAACACTTCGGCTTGCGCCACCGCGTTTTGACCCGTCGTCGCGTCCAGCACCAGGATCGCGCTGTGCGGCACCTCCGGGTCCATCTTCTTTAACACCCGCACCATCTTTTCCAATTCGGCCATCAACGCTGTCTTGTTTTGCAACCGCCCGGCCGTGTCGATCATCAGTACGTCGAAGCCTTCTGCGCGCGCCCGCTCGAAGGCCTCGAATGCAAGGCCCGCAGCATCCGCGCCGATCTCTTTTGCAATCACCGGTGCGCCAGTGCGCTCGCCCCAAATCTTCAGCTGCTCGACCGCCGCCGCGCGGAACGTGTCGCCGGCAGCCAGCATCACTTTCAAACCTTCGCCACGATACTTCTGAGCCAGCTTGCCGATCGTAGTGGTTTTTCCCGAGCCATTGACGCCCGCGACCAGGATGACATGCGGTTTCAACTCGGCGCGGATGGTCAAGGGCTTGGCGACCCGGCGCAAAATCTTGGTAACCTCTTCGGCCAACACGCCGCGAATTTCTTCCTCGCCAACGTCGGAATTGAAGCGCGTGCGCTTGATCTCGGCCACTACATCGGCGGCGACTTTTGCGCCCATGTCGGCGCCGATCAGCAATTCCTCAAGCGCGTCCAGCGCCGCTTGATCCAGCGTCTTGCGCGTGAAAACGCGCGTGATGCCTTGCGTCAGCGTCTGCGTGCTGCGCGAAAGTCCCGCCTTCAGGCGCGCAAAGAATCCAGGTTTTTCTGTCACTACGCAGCCTCGGCATAAGCAAAGCGCGCATCGGCGCCAGTGACCACGGCGCGCACCAGCGAGCCCCAGTCGTGCGCGCTCGACAATTTCACCGGCGCAAAGGTCGGGCTGCGCGCAATCGAATTCCGCTCGATCAGAAGCTCGATCTCCTGTCCCCTCAACGAAGCCAGATGCGCAGCCAGCGCCTCAGCCCCCTCGGCCCGCAAGCGCGCCGCGCGCGCCTTGACGATGGCGCCCGGTAATTGCGGCATGCGTGCCGCCGGCGTGCGCTCGCGCGCCGAGAACGGAAACACATGCAAATAGGTCAGCCCGCACGCCCGCACGTGATCAAGGGTCGCCTCGAACATGGCATCGCTCTCGGTCGGAAATCCCGCGATCAGGTCGGCGCCGAACACAATCTCCGGCCGCCGTGACCGCAAGCGTTCGCAGAACGCCACCGCCTGTGCCGCCGTGTGCCGCCGCTTCATCCGCTTCAAGATCATGTCGTGCCCTGCCTGTAACGAAAGATGCAGATGCGGCATCACCCGCGCCTCGTTCGCCGCCAAGTCGATCAAGCGCTCGTCGCATTCAGAAACGTCGAGCGAGGATAAGCGCAGCCGCGCCAACCTGGGCACCAGCGTCAAGATCTGCTCGACCAGCCGCCCCAATTTGGGCGTCCCCGGCAAATCCGCGCCGTAAGAGGTAATGTCGACGCCGGTAAGCACAACCTCGTGCACGCCCAGTTCGACCAGGCGGCGAATATTGTCGACCACAGCACCGGCGGGCACACTGCGCGACGGCCCGCGGCCATAAGGAATAATGCAAAAGGTGCAACGATGGTCGCAACCGTTCTGCACCTGCACGAAGGCCCGCGAGCGGTCCTCAAAGCCTTCAATCAGATGCGCCGCTGTCTCGCGCACCGACATGATGTCATTGACCTTGACCCGCTCACTGAGCGCATCAAACGCATAGGCTCGCGCTTCCAGCTTGTCGGCGTTGCCCAAAACCTGATCGACTTCGGGCATGCGCGCGAAGGTCTCGCTCTCGGTCTGCGCTGCGCAGCCCGTCACGATAATCCGTGCGCTGGGATTTTCCTTGCGCGTGCGGCGAATCTGCTGCCGCGCCTGACGCACCGCCTCACTCGTCACCGCGCAGGTATTGACGATGACGGCGTTCGCGAGCCCGGCCTCGCGCGCCTTGGCGCGAATGACTTCGGACTCATAGATATTGAGCCGGCACCCCAGGGTGATGATCTCGACACTCATGCGAAGTACCGGTCGCTGAGTTCGCCCGTGAAATTCAACTCGCTCGGCCCCGTCATCAAGACATGATTGTCGTGGCGCCACTCGACGTCGAGCGCCCCGCCGTCCAGCACCACGCGCACCATGCGGTCTGTGAGCCGCTTGCGCGCCCCTGCCACCACCGCCGCACACGCCGCCGACCCGCAAGCCAGCGTCAGCCCCGCCCCGCGCTCCCAGACGCGCAACCGCACTTCGCTCTTACTCTTGATTTGCGCCAGGCTGATATTCGCCCGCTCTGGAAACAGGGGATGATGCTCGATCATCGGCCCGATCTTCCTCAGATCGTGCGCCTCGGCGTTCTCCACGAAGAAAATGCAATGCGGATTTCCCATGTTGACCGCCGACGGCCCCACCAGAACCGGCGCGCCAATCGGCCCGACTTGGATGTCGAGCACCCGCGTATCCATCCGCTCAGCCAGGGGAATATCCTGCCACTCAAGCTTGGGCTCGCCCATATCAACGCTCACTCGCCCATCCGCCCCGCGCGTGCATGCAAGCAATCCACCGGACGTCGAAATTTTGACGACGGACTTGCCCAACTCGCTCAGCAGCAGATCGGCGACACAGCGCGTGCCGTTACCACAGGCTTCAGCCAGGCTGCCGTCAGGGTTCCAGATGCGCATCACCACGTCGCCCTGGCCATTCCCGGGCTCGATCGACAGCAACTGATCGAAGCCCACACCGCGATGCCGGTCGCCG
>JANOFD010000656.1:0-2511 GCA_031413455.1 Rhodobiaceae bacterium | reverse complement strand
CGGACCGTCCGGAGGCAGGGGGGATGTGATGGGCATCGTCGCCTATCGCACGCAGTTCCTGTTCGCAGCCGCCTATCCCGAACTGCGCGCCGACCCACGCTTCGTGAAACTCTGCGCCCGTCTCGGCCTGGTCGAATACTGGCTGGCCACGCAGCACTGGCCCGACTGCGCCGACGTCGTCCCCTATGACTTCCGCGCCGAGTGTGAGAAGTACCGCGACTACCCGAAGGACAAGTTCTTCCAGTGACCGACACCACCCGCAAACTCGCCACCATCGTGGCCCTCGACGTCGCCGGTTACTCGGCGCGAACGGAAGCCGACGAGGCGCGCACGACAGCGGAGGTGGCAGCACTCCGCAAGGTGATCGAATCCATCGCCACCAAGCACGGGGGCAGGGTCTTCAACACCGCCGGCGACGGTTTCATGCTCGAGTTCGGCTCCAGCCTCTCGGCCGTCGAAGCCGCCTTCGAACTCGCGGAGACGTGCGAACCCAAAGTCCGCGTCGGCGTCCACCTAGGCGACGTCGTTGTGCAGCCGAACGGCGACCTCCTCGGCCATGGCGTGAACGTCGCGGCGCGGTTGATGGCGAAAAGCGAGCCGGGTGGTGCACTGGTCTCAGGCGCCGTCCGACAATCCATCCGGGGCCCCGTCGCCGAGCTTCTGGTTTCTCTCGGACCGATGCAGCTCGACAAGATGGCGGAAGTCATCGAAGCGTTTGCATATGCCGTCAATGGAACGCCAAAGGTCGCGGCACACAAGCCTGTTGCTCTGGCACTCCCGGAAAAACCGTCGATAGCCGTCTTGCCTTTCTCCGACATGACGGGCGCGAAGGATCAGGACTATTTCACCGAAGGCATGCTGGTCGAAATCGTCACGGCGCTGTCGGCGTTCCCTTCGCTGTTCGTGATTTCACATGCAGCAAGTCTGAGCCTTCGTGGTGACACGCGCAGCCACACCCTGATCGCGCGCGAACTCGGTGTGCGCTACATCCTGAGTGGAAGCGTGCGCAAGTCTGGCGATCGCGTCCGCATCTCCGTTGAGCTGCTGGACGAGGGCGCGCGGACGCCAATCTGGACCCAACGCTTCGACGGCACCCTCGAAGACGTGTTCGCGCTGCAGGACACGGTCGCCAACGCCGTCGCGAGCCAGATCGAGCCCAGCATCCAGGCGGCCGAAGTGCGCCGAGCGACGATGCGCCCGACCGCGGATCCCGGCGCCTATGATCTCTATCTGCGCGGCTTGCACGCGCAGTTGAGCAACTATGACAAGGAACCGCTGAAGACTGCCATCGGCTTCTTTGATCAGGCGATCGAGCGCGATCCGGACTTTGCGCTGGCGCTGGCCCACGTCAGCAATGCCCACACAAACATGTACATCCACGGCCAGTCGGATCACCCGAAAGAGTCTGCCCGCCGGGCGTTTGAATCGGCAAAGCGCGCTGAACGTTTGGGCGCCAGTGATGCCGAGGTGCTTGCCTTTGCCGCATATTCACTTTTCCAGAGTGGTTCAGATATGGTGGCTGTGGATGCGCTGATCGATCGGGCGCTCGCACTGAATCCCGGATCGTCAGTGGTACGCTACAATAGCGGCTGGATTTACTTGCTCGCTTGTCGCCCAAAAGACGCGTTGGAAGAATTTGAAGTGGGACTTCGCCTTGATCCGCGCTCACCCTGGTGGCTCGCAATTACGCTTGGCCAGGCATGGTCGCTTTTTCATCTCCGGCGTTTCGCAGAGGCGCTGCCTCTGCTGTACAGGACGATGGAGAACCCGCAACCTGAGTTGTCCAGGAGAGTGATAGCATCCTGCTATGGCCATCTGGGTCGTATCGAGGAAGCGAAAACCGTTCCGGGAGGTCTCGCTCCCGCCTCGCCCAGGGAAGTGTTCTGGCTCAGCCTGTACCGGGATCGGAGTTTTCAGGCAGTCCTCGATGAAGGCCTCGCGCTCGCGGCCGGTGGCTCGGTCCCCACATGACCGACACCACCCGCAAACTCGCCACCATCGTCGCCCTCGACGTCGCCGGCTACTCGGCGCGGACGGAGGCTGACGAGGCGCGCACGACGGCGGAGGTGGCGGCACTTCGCAAGGTCATCGAAGCCATCGCCGCCAAACACGGCGGCCGCGTCTTCAACACCGCCGGCGACGGCTTCATGTTGGAGTTCGGCTCAAGCCTCGCGGCCGTCGAAGCCGCCTTCGAACTCGCCGAGACCTGCGAGCCAAAAGTTCGCGTCGGCGTACATCTCGGGGACGTAGTAGTTCAACCCAACGGCGACCTCCTCGGCCACGGCGTCAACGTCGCGGCGCTCAAGCGCAATGCTTGTGTTGAACACTATTGTTGCAAACCAGCTGAAGGAATTCCGTAAAGAAGTTGATGTATTGATTGAAAAAGATATCAAAAAAGATGAAGCAATACTGAAAGTACTTCAAAAATATATAGTAGAATCTAAACACATTCGTTTCGAAGGAAACGGTTATGGTGAAGAATGGGTTAAAGAAGCTAAGAAAAGAGGCTTG
>JANOFD010000655.1:0-3083 GCA_031413455.1 Rhodobiaceae bacterium | reverse complement strand
ATTCTGAACTAACGCAGGGTGGAGCAGCCCGGTAGCTCGTCAGGCTCATAACCTGAAGGTCATAGGTTCAAATCCTATCCCTGCACCCAGTTCAGATGATGAGGATGACGTTCCTGCTCAAAGTGAACTTGCGTCGTCTGGCATCGAGATGACAAACTGACGGAATGAGCAATCTCTTCGAATCTGAATTCGCAGAACACATCGCAGTCGCCGCAGCTTCGAGAGATGCACTGCGCGGCCCATTTGAAGGCGTTCTTGCCGTTTGCACGCAAGTAATCCGAAACCAAGGGAAATTACTTTTCTTTGGAAACGGCGGCAGCGCAGCAGATGCTCAACACCTAGCCACGGAATTGACCATTCGCTACAAAAGTGATCGCCAGCCGATTGCAGCTTTGGCATTGACGACCGACACCTCCGCCCTGACAGCGGCGGGAAATGACCTGGGTTTCGACAGGATATTTTCGCGCCAGATCGAGGCGTTGGGGCGCCCTGGAGATGTGGCAATCGGCATTACAACATCCGGCCGAAGCCCGAACGTTTTGCGCGCCTTTGAGGCCGCTCAAAAGCTTGGCATTGTAACCGTCGTATTCACGGGCGGAACTGGTGGGGATGCAGCAAGGATGGCCGACCACAAGCTTGTTGTCCCATCAAGCACCACCGCGCGAATCCAGGAAATGCACATAACGCTGGGTCAAATGCTATGTGCCGGGCTTGAGATCGAGTTAGGATATGTCTCGCCCCAAGGAATCAAGGACCCCAGCGTAATTGACAGGCAGTACCGTTAGAAATATGGGATGCCCACATCCCTTCATGTGAGGCTTGCCAGTTGCATTCCACGCCGACAGTCACCGCAAAGCTCCCGCAACCCACGCGCTCGCATCTCGCAAGGCTTGAGGCTGAAAGCATTTTCATCATGCGTGAAGTCGCGGCGGAATTTGCAAGTCCCGTGATGCTCTATTCCATCGGCAAAGATTCGTCCGTGATGCTTCACCTGGCAATGAAAGCGTTCTATCCGGCAAAACCTCCCTTCCCGCTGCTTCATGTCGACACGACCTGGAAGTTTCGCGAGATGATCACTTTCCGGGACAAGACGGCAAGCGAGCTGGGTCTGAACCTGTTGGTTCACATCAATGAGGAAGGAGTCAGACGCGGGATCAATCCATTCGACTCCGGATCGGCCATTCACACACAGGTTATGAAAACCGAGGGGCTAAAGCAGGCGCTAGATAAATTTGGATTTGACGCTGCTTTCGGTGGCGCGCGCCGCGATGAAGAAAAGAGCCGGGCCAAAGAGCGAATTTTCTCGTTTCGCACAGCCTCCCATGCGTGGGATCCCAAAAATCAGAGGCCGGAGCTTTGGAACCTCTTCAACACGCGGGTTCACAAAGGAGAGTCCATTCGCGTCTTCCCTTTGTCGAACTGGACCGAGCTCGACATCTGGCAGTACATCCTCGCCGAACGCATTCCCATCGTCCCGCTTTATTTTGCCGCCAAAAGATCCGTCGTGGAGCGTGGGGGCACACTTATCATGCGCGACGACGAAAGAATGAAACTTGCACCTGGTGAGCAGGCACGCGAACGCCTCGTCAGATTCCGTACGCTCGGCTGCTATCCCTTGACAGGTGCAATCGAATCCAGCGCTTCAACGCTTGAAGAAGTCGTTGCCGAGATGCTGACCGCAAGAACGTCCGAACGGCAAGGCCGCGTCATTGACCAGGACGAAAGCGCTTCAATGGAAAAGAAAAAGCGCGAAGGTTATTTCTGATGAGTCCTGGCGAACTCAAAGAATACCTGGCTGCGCAAGAACGTAAGTCTTTTCTGCGTTTCCTGACATGCGGTTCGGTTGATGACGGAAAGTCAACGCTCATTGGCCGCCTGCTCTACGACACAAAACTGATCTTTGAAGACCAGCTCAAAACGTTAGAGAAAGACTCGAAAAAACACGGCACAACAGGCGAAGATATCGACTTCGCATTGCTGCTGGACGGCTTGGAATCTGAGCGCGAGCAGGGGATAACAATCGATGTTGCGTACCGGTTTTTCTCGACCAGTAAACGAAAATTCATCGTAGCTGATACGCCAGGCCACGAGCAGTATACCCGCAACATGGCCACAGGCGCCTCAACCGCCGATCTTGCGGTCATACTGGTCGATGCACGCAAAGGCGTGCTGACACAGACTCGACGCCATGCATTTATCTGCTCACTCTTGCGAATTCGTCATGTCATTTTGGCGATCAATAAGATCGACCTCGCACACTACTCCCAAGACATTTTTGAATCGATTGATCATGAGTTCCGCGACTTCGCTGACAAGCTCGGGTTTGCGTCGCTTGTTTCTATTCCGCTATCGGCGCGCTTTGGTGACAATATAATCGATCAGAGCCGGAGCATGCCCTGGTATTCCGGACCAACGCTTCTGACCCACTTGGAGTCGATTGACGTCAGCGCTGACGTGGAGTCCATGCCGTTTCGTATGCCGGTACAGTGGGTGAACCGGCCCAATCTCGATTTTCGCGGATTTGCGGGCACGATTGCCAGCGGGCACATCGCTCCAGGCGATCAGGTTGTTGTGGCCAATTCAGGCCGCCTATCGACGGTCGCAAGGATTGTCACCCAGAACGGTGATCTGGGAGAAGCGGGTGCCGGGGATGCTGTGACGTTGACGCTAAGTGATGAGGTCGATGTATCCAGAGGCGATATGTTGGTTGCAGCCGGCGAACGTCCAGAAGTCAGCGACCAGTTTGCGGCTCACATTATCTGGATGTCGGAAGAGGAACTGCTTCCAGGACGCCAATACCTTATCAAGATCGGAGCAAGGTCGGTTCCGGCAACGATTACCGAACTCAAGCACAAAATAGACGTGAACAACCTTGAGCATTTCGCAGCAAAAACCCTGCAGCTCAACGAAGTCGGATTTTGCAATCTCTCTGCGTCAGTGCCGATTGCCTTTGATCGCTATGCCAGCAACCGACAGACTGGCAGCTTCATCGTCATTGACCGCTTTACCAATGGAACTGTCGGCGCAGGCATGATTGAGTTCGGGCTGCGGCGGGCCACAAACGTGCATTGGCAGGCGCTTGA
>JANOFD010000654.1:0-1680 GCA_031413455.1 Rhodobiaceae bacterium | reverse complement strand
ATCGGCCTCGTCAACACGATGGTCTGGACCCACATTCCATCAAGCCTCTGCCTCATCGCTGCAGCCATCGCCCCCACACTCGAACTCGCCCTCACCCTCCTCCTCATCCGCGCCGCGCTCTCACAAATGGATGTGCCCACGCGCTCGTCTTATGTGATGGCCGTCGTCACCCCCGAAGAACGCACCGCCGCCGCCAGCTTCACCAGCGTCCCGCGCAGCCTCGCCGCCGCCGCCAGTCCCGCCATCGCCGGCGCCCTCTTTGCCGCCGGCTACACCGCCCTGCCCTTCATCATTTGCGGTGTCCTGAAAGTCGCTTACGACATTGTCTTCCTCTGGACCTTCCGAAACGTCAAGCCGCCGGAGGAAATGCACCAATCGCTGTCCTGATCCTCAGCAAAAGTGGCGGCTTTTCAACCTTTTTTTTCAGGACAAACAGGACACAGAACACTGTCCCAGAACACTGTCCTACCTGTCCTGTCCTGTTTGTCCTACGCGCATCTGCTGCACAAAAAACCATGTGCGATCGTCAACGCGCGGCGTCCAAAATCCAAATCCAGATGCAAGACACAATCCTCCATAAATATAAGATAAAGTATTTGAGCACATATATAGAACATCCCTGCAGCCGTGTCAACACCCCGCTAACTTGCCCAAAATACTGGCAGGTTGCGGCCACACTCTGCTAACCTCTGGCGGCGCACCCAAACCACCAATTCGCCGGAGACCGCCATCAACGACACCACCCGTAAACTCGCCACCATCGTGGCCCTCGACGTCGCCGGTTACTCGGCGCGGACGGAGGCTGACGAGGCGCGCACGACGGCGGGGGTGGCGGCCCTGCGCAAGGTGATCGAATCCATCGCCGCCAAGCACGGCGGTCGCGTCTTCAACACCGCTGGCGACGGCTTCATGCTGGAATTCACCTCAAGCCTCTCAGCCGTCGAAGCCGCCTTCGAACTCGCCGAAACCTGCGAGCCGAAAGTGCGCGTCGGCGTCCACCTCGGCGACGTCGTGGTACAGCCGAACGGCGACCTCCTCGGCCATGGCGTGAACGTGGCAGCGCGCTTGATGGCAAAGAGCGATCCGGGTGGCGCACTCGTCTCTGCAGACGTCCGCCGCACGATCCGCGGCCCCGTCGCCGAACGCCTCGTCTCACGCGGGGTCATGCAGCTCGACAAGATGGCCGAGACGATCGACGCCTTTGCGCTCAGGATAGTGACGGCGACACCGGCGACGCCTGACGTATTCCTGTCCTACGCGCGCGACGACCAGGCCGTCGCCCGTAAGTTCGCAGAGGCGCTGGAGCGCGAAGGTCTTGCCGTTTGGTGGGACGTCGCGTTGCGCTCAGGCGATGCCTATGACGAGACGATGGAACGGGCCGTGAAAGCAGCGAAGGCCGTCGTCGTTTTGTGGTCGAAGAAGTCGGTGGAATCGAGATGGGTACGCTCCGAGGCCACATTGGCCGACCGCAACAAGACGCTGGTGCCTTGTATGATAGAGCCCTGCGAACGCCCGATCATGTTCGAACTCACGCAGACGGCGGGACTGGCACACTGGCAGGGTGAAGCGGCCGACAAACCCTGGCTGGCTTTTCTCGGCGATGTGAAGCGCTTTGTGGCGAAGGACGCGCCGGTCGAAGCGAAAGCCCCAGTACCGGTGCTTCCAGCGCCAACTGTTCAG
>JANOFD010000653.1:0-5106 GCA_031413455.1 Rhodobiaceae bacterium | reverse complement strand
CCGGCCAAATAGCGGTTGATAAAGTCCACCTGCGCCGAAATTTCGTTGAGGTATTCCTCTGCCACGTAGCGCAGCAGTGCGGCAAGCGTGAGGGGTATCTCATCAGCGGCAAACCACAAAGGCGCAGTATCGAGATACTCCGCCATATCGTGACCAGGCGCGTTCATGCGCTCGACCCAACGCGCCACCCGCGGCGCGGTCCGGCGCATCAGATCAGCCGGTTTTGGATCCCGCCCCAAATGCGCGAACATCGCGGCGATCAAGCCGTAGTCTCCGATCGAAGGCTGCCCGCCCAGCAGATAAGGCGCCGTGTCCAGATGAGCATCAAACAAAGCCAGGAACTCGGCATAGGAAGATTCAACAGCCGGGATCGTCTCGGCATTGACGCCAAAAAGTTCCATGGCCTGCTTCATGCGGCCAGCAGCGAAATCGAAAACCGCGTCCTTCTCGGAGCGCGGCCGCCCCGGCGCCAGGAAATTTCCGAACTCGGTGCGCAAGAAATGCTCGTTCTCGGCCGGAAAGTTCCAGCGGTAATGCATGGCCGGACGCAACAGGCCTTCGCCCCCGAACAATTCGAAGATGAAGGCGACGACACGTTGCCTGGGCGTCGCCGGACAAGCGCTTAAGCCCGCGAGCCCCATGTTTTCGAAATAGTCGATGATTGCCGCCCCGTCCTGGATCAAAGCGCCATCGGGCGCTTGCAAGACGGGCACAATAAAGCGATCGAGTTGCGGCACGATGGTTTCGCGAAAATGCGTTGAACCCATCGGATGCTCAATGAAATCGATGCCTTGCTTGCGCAGGTAAGCGCGTGGCTTTCCTGTGTAGAGTGATGCGGGCATTCCGTACAGCACATAAGGGCTCATGGGCTTGCTCATGCCAAAACACTGTCGATCAGCCGCAGCATCACGCGACGGGCGTCGGCGACCGAAAGTTCCTGATCTTGCCGAAGGCGCCGCCAGGCCTGAAAGCTCGTGATCATTTCAATGGCGCGAAACAGCGTTTGATCTTTGCGCAGGCTTTCGGGCAAAACCGTTTCCAGCCCTGCGCGTTCCATCTTCAAATGGGCGCGGTAATCGTCCATCAGAAACTTCGAGCGAAACCTCAGAACACTGCCGGCGATTTTGAGCGGCATGATCTCCTCATGGATTTCAATCCGCCGTTCGATCATTTCATTCAGGCGTTCCCGCCATGACGCCTTCGTGTAGGGGCGCTTCGCCAGAGGCATGACCTTTGCCGCGATCACGTCCGCCATTTCACGGTAAAGAATTTCCATTTCCTCGAAATGGCGGAACACCGTTCGCAAGCCAACGCCCGCGCGTTCGGCAACTTGCGAGGCGCTGGGGCTCATCTCTCCTGCGCGAACAAGGTCAAGCATTGCCTCAACGATTTGGCGCCTACTTTGGTCGCCGCGTTTACGCCGCCCGTCTTCGATGCGCGAAACATTCGTCATGCGCGCCTCACAAGATATCCCGAAATCAATTGGGCCAAGAGCGCAATGATCAAGACGAACAATCCAGCCACCAGTTTGGGTCCGAGAGTCAAAACGGCAGGGGATACCGGAAATGCGCGCGTGGCTTCGATGGCGGCAAATTTGAACGGGTGGATTTTATCGAATTCCGGTTTGGAGATGACATCCATCATGTCCCGGCGGCTGCGGTAGCGCACCAAGCCAAAGACGGCCCAGTCGGCATCGGGTTGCACCCCCCACAGTTCCAGGTCCGCGGATGCGGCCCGCCCACCAGTCACCAGCCAGCCCGCATGCCCCAGGATCGTGGGCATAAAAGCGCCGGCGTAGCGATCCATGACTTCCTGCGGTGTCTCGTTGGCTGAAGCGCCCGCAACAGGCAGGGCCTTGTCGCGGTACCGCAGCAGATTGACCATGAAGAACTCGCCACCATTGTCCTTCTCCAGGAACGATCGAAGGCGCGCCTTGATTTCGGCATTGTCTTTATACTGCTCGATGTTGTCGACCAGCGCCATGTAGCCGTCGATTTCCGCAGCCGTCAGTGGAGGGCGCCATCCTGCGTACCAGACATAGAATGCGCCATATGCCAGGACGGCCAGCAGCCAGATCGAAACAGTGCGCATAGCTTTGTTCTACCGTGTCGCTGAAATGAATTTGAGAATGTGCTCGACAAGAGCCTCGGGAACGTCTTCCTGAATAAAGTGATGTGCATTTGGAAAAACGTGATGGGCCTGGCCTTTGGCACCGGGAATGCGTTTCTGCATATTGACGTCAGCGCCCTTGGCGACGGGATCCAGCTCACCAAAAAGCGTCAGGAACGGTCTGTCGAATTTCTCGAGCCCTTGCCAGACTTTTTTGTTCAAAGCCACACCGGGATTTTCCGGTTGAACGGCGATCAGCCCCGGAAACGAAATGATGCCCGGCATGTACTCGTCCGACGGAAATGGAGCCTTGTAAGCTGCGAGCTCGCCCTCGGTGAGTTTGTGCGTCATGCCTTGCGGGACCATTTCCATCGGAAAAGTTGCCGCCGCACGCATCATGCCGACCCACATTTTCATGAAGGCGCTTTCGCCCTGACCTTCGGGCACACCTGTGTTTGAGGCGACGACTCGCGCGAAACGTTTAGGATGTGCGGAGACAAGATAAAGACCGATCGTGCCGCCCCAGTCCTGGCAAAAGAGCGTGATGTTTTCGAGGCCAACTCCTGTTAGCCACTTTGACATCCAGTCATAGTGACGTGCCAGAGTGTAGTCGGACTTCAGGGTCGGCTTGTCGGAACGGCCACAGCCAACGAGGTCGACCGAGATCACGCGATGTCCAGCTGCAGCCAAAGGACCAATCATCTTGCGATGAAGATAAGACCAGGTCGGATTGCCGTGCATAAGCAGGATTGGGGCTCCATCACGCGGACCTTCATCGATATAGTGGATGCGAACGGGTGAACCGTCCGCATCGGTTACTTCGTGATAATGCGGTTTGAATGCATAACCCTCAAGCTTGGCAAAGCATTCGTCAGGCGTACGAAGAACTTTCATCATATGTCAGACCTTCATCGAGAGCATTAGACCCTTGCTTGGCGGTACATCATTGTTGACTAGCTCCAGGAACGCCTTCTCGACCGCGACGGCGCCACGTCCATGCGTGATCTCAAACTCATCGGCAATCGAAGCCGTAATTTTTGCACTCGACGCCATCGCCTTGCCGATCAAAACGCCCGGTCCCCACTCCGCATTGCGCTTGCCGATATGGGACGGTGCGAAGAAGAATGCAGGCTTTGCACCCGGCAGCTCGCCGCGCTTGCGATCAGATTCCCAATGCGTGGCGCCGACAATGCAGCTTTCCTTCACGTTTTCGCCAAAGTGCGTATGGATCGAGGTAATCACGGCGGCCGATCCCGCCATGTCGACGAAGGCTGTGGCCTTTGTCCGGTCGAGCTTTGCGATATCGCCGTAAGCCACAACCTGATCGCACACACTGAGCTTCTCGACAAAGCTGATGTTCTGCGGCGAAGTCAGCCCTACGACTTGCCGGTTAGCCGCCTTGTCGTGATGAATAAGATAAGCAAGGCCAAATCCGGTTTTCGACGAAGCCGATCCAACGATCACCTGAGAGGCGCCAAAAAACGCGTTGGCTACGAGGTAGTCATAGAGCACATACGATGTTGCAAACAGCGGGAACAGCACGCAGCGCGCATCTTCCATCGCCTTCACCGCCGGCGGATCGTTCTGCGTGCGCATATAGTCGTTGTAGAGACCCGGCAGTGGCTTGCGATGCTCCGTCACATCCGTGAACTGACCGGCCGAGATTTTGGCTGGCTTCAGTGTGATGTGCGTCCCCATTGGAAAAAAGCCCCAGATGCGTTCGCCAATCGCAATATCCGCGCATCTGGAGTCCACGACATCGGCAAAACCCCAAACAGGTACTTTGCCCCACTCGCCCTCGGCCGGATAGTATTTCCAATAGCCAATGAAATCGCCTGACACGGCATAACTCACATTGTTGGCCGTCAAAGCGAACTTGTCGATCGCAACAAGCACCTCGCCGTCCGCGAGAGGTGCCAGTTCCCGCGTGACGACTTTCGTCTTGCGCAAGTCGCTGCGCTGTACCCAAAGTTCCTGTGTATTCATCGCGATGCCCCTGCTTTGCGCTACCGCTTCATCAAACCTTCGAGACCGTCTTGCAGCACGGTTTCGATGTTGAGTTGCCCCTTCAGGCCCGCCTCGCGATGGACTGAAATCTCGCGCCACTCTTTTGATGTCGACATCTCGAACAGCGCCTTGCGGTTGGGATAGGTCGCAATCGCCACCTCATCCCAGAGTTCCTCGACCTGGCCCAGCGCCAGGAAGGTCGTATCGGCGGCAAAGATCGCCCGTCCGCCAAACTTTGGCAGCAACTGCGCCACCGCCCGGCCATAGATCATGTAAGCATCGCGGCCGCTCAAAGTTGTGGTCCGGCCATCTTTGTATTCGGCTTTGTCCTTAAACCTCAGTAGGTTGACCATGTAGATCGGTTTGTTGGGACCCGGCTCCATCATTTGCCGTATGCGCTCAGGATCAGTAGGCATCACTTCGTTCACGACTTGCATCTGGACAATCCTCTCGAATGGCGTTCATCCAAACTATTGACATTCATCGTGCCACTTTTCAAGATGCCAACCGAAAAATATTTCGAAGGGCACTGACTCGCATGACAACCGCACGCCTGTTTATGGCCATTCTGACCGCGGCGCTACTGTCTGGCATCGCCTCCGCGCGCCCCAATGTTGTGGTGATCCTCGTCGATGACGCCGCCCTCATGGACTTCGGCGCCTATGGCGGCGAGGCGCGAACCCCCAACATCGACGCCCTCGCCGGCAACGGCGCGCTGTTCACCAACTATCACACCTCGCCCCTGTGCTCGCCGTCGCGCGCGATGCTGCTCACCGGCATCGATAACCACCGCAATGGTGTTGCCACCATCGAAGAAGTGCTGCCGCCTGAACAACACAACAAGCCCGGTTACAGTTTGCATCTCGAACCCGGCGTGCTGACGGTGGCAGGGCGCTTGAAGGCCACCGGCTATCGCACCTACATGACCGGCAAATGGCATCTGGGCCACGAGCCCGGGAACCTTCCCGGCGCACACGGTTTTGATCGCTC
>JANOFD010000652.1:0-8257 GCA_031413455.1 Rhodobiaceae bacterium | reverse complement strand
CTATCTGTTCGATGAAAGCCAAGCGGTGGCGCGGGCATACGGTGCCGTTTGCACTCCGCCGAAGACGGCGTGCGTGAGCCGCAGAACCGGCGTGTGAATATCAATCTGCAATAGGCGCTGCTCACACAGCGCAGAGTTTGAGGGGACGTAGTGCGGCAAGGCGGAGGCAAAAACCTCCGCCTTTCGTTTTTTTTGGGCAGCTAGTGCAAAAAAAATCGTCATGGCCGGGCTCTTGACCCGGCCACCCAGTCGTTGCGTGTCTACGAAACGCAATGCCGCTCTGCTTGAAAATTGCGCGTCTCTTCGTCTCGCCGACGCGAGCCGGCTGGTTGGCGGGGTCAAAAGCCCGGCCATGACGTAACTTTTTTGTTGCTTTTTTTTACCCTTGTAGTCGCGATTTCGACTCACGCAACTCTGAAAAACATTTTCATCCGCACACACCACATCCGCGCACACGCGGTGGATTCGTGTCCTCCGCACCACGCGGCATGCGCGTAACAGCAAACCGGCAACTCGCGTTAAGATTTTATTAACAAATGATTCGCGGGGGGCCGGAATCGATGTGCCTTGGGTGCGTCAGTTTCCGGAAACATCCCGCGCAAAAAAAACAATTGCGTTCAACACACACGGGGTGCCGGGATGAAAACGAAACTATGGCTCATGGGAGCGACACTGTCCCTCTTATTTCTCACACCAGCTCAAGCCGCCAACACCGAAGGCTGGTATGTCAGCGTCGAGGGCGGCGGCGTGTGGGTCGATGAGTGGGAGCATTTGCGAACCAAAATCGTCTGCCGCTTGCCCGTCACGACCTTGGCCGAAGCCAGTTTTTCGACCGGCTGGGGTGCGTTGGCTTCGGTTGGTTATGGAATGCAACACTGGCGGGTCGAGTTCGAGGGCGGCTATCGCAGCAACGAGCTTGATAGCTATAGCAAGGGCGGCAAATTGTACGACGACGTGTCCGGCGAGCTGACCCAGGCGACCGCCATGCTCAATATCATCTATGATGTGCCGCTGGGTGAGAAGCTTTCGCTTGGTATTGGCGTGGGCGCGGGCGGCGATTTCACTGGATTATCGCTGAACTTCCCTTGGCATACCATCGACCACGATAAGTGGCAGTTCGCCTATCAGGGATTGGCGGGGCTCAACTATGCGCTGACGTCAAGTTTGGCGATGTACGTGAACTATCGCTATCTGAATGTGAAAAGCGACGCGTTCGATGCCACGCCTGATCTGCATATCGACGGCGATGATTTTCAAAAACATACA
The DNA here is from genome assembly GCA_031413455.1 of Rhodobiaceae bacterium. GTDB lineage: Bacteria > Pseudomonadota > Alphaproteobacteria > Micropepsales > Micropepsaceae > SZUA-430. The sequence continues at coordinate 6,991 of JANOFD010000652.1, read as the reverse complement.
GCCACTTTGGGTTTGCGTTATGCATTTGCGCCGCCGCTCAGGGCGGTGCCGATGGCGCCACCTGCGCCGCCGCAACCCGCTGCACCGGTTGAGCGCGAGTTCCTGATCTTTTTTGGTTTCAACAAATCGAACTTGACAGCGCAAGCGCTGGACACGGTTCGCCAGGCAGCGACGGCCGCGCAACAAGAAGGCACGGCAAAGATCCGTGTGGTCGGCCACACCGACAGGGCGGGTTCGCTGAGCTATAACAAGGCGCTATCAATGCGCCGCGCCGGCACAGTCAAAGACGCCCTGATCGTTGAAGGCGTGATGGGATCGGCGATTTCGATCGCGGGACGCGGCGAGGGCGAGCCGATTGTTCCCACCGCCGACGGCGCGCGCGAACCGCAGAACCGGCGCGTGAAGATTACGTTCTGAGGGTTGGCTTTGTGGGGGGCGAGCTATTACCCACTATCATTAGTCGGTGACACGGTGGATGCAAAACGGGTTTCACGCGAAAGCGCGAAGACGCGAAAAGAAAGACGAAGCCTTTTCCGCTCGATCGCACGTGTACGATGGTCGTTTTCTTTTCGCGTCTTCGCGCTTTCGCGTGCGTATTTCTTTGCGTCCTGTGTCAACCAGTTATGATTCCTGGTACTAGAGCGCGTTTCGTTCAACTGGAACACTCATTACTGTTCGGCGGCGAGTTTAAACTCTTCCCGTTCGTCATGGCCGGGCTCTTGACCCGGCCATGACGAGTTTTTTTGATTTTTAACGACGGTGGGATGTGTTGCACCACGTCAAAAACGATAGGCAGTTCCAATTGAACGAAACGCGCTCTAGTTGCCGCGTCCCCATCCCGGGTCGGCTTTGAATTCCTGGCAATAGTAATCTGCCTCGTCGCCCTGCTTTATCTGTGCTTCGCATGCTTCTTTGCTGGCGAAGGGACCGGCACTGAGCCAGCCGTCGATTTCGACGTCGGTGACTTCGTACCAACCGGGGGCGGTCCAGGCGACTTCAGTTGCGAGTGCGGAGGTTGACAGTGTAACAAGTCCCAACGCTAAAATAATCCGGTTCATGGAAGTCCTCCCTGGTGCCGCCTGATCTTAGCGCGCCGGATCACCAATGCCTAGAGCGGCGCATAGGCGTCCAAACAGCGCGCCCATTGGGCATCGCGCGAGGCCGCGTCCACGGCGTCGAGCTTTAGGGCGGCATCCGAGACATCGTTGAGAATTTTGCTACGGCGCTTTTTCCTGGAATTGACATAAGTTTCCAATTCGAGGGCGATGGCGCGGCTGGCGCGGAGCGTGCGTTCGTCGCTGGCTTGCACGCGGTCCGCGAGCGCCTGACAGGTGATTGCGCGATCATAACGGCCTGCAGGCAGCGCGGCGAGCGCGGCCGCCACGTAGATGGTCAGCGCAAAGATAATCGTCATGGCGTTGGTTTCCCCCAACACGAACGACACGTATTCTGCGCCATCGGGCGGCAAAAGCAAGGGGCAAGACTTGTGTGCGTTTTGAGGGTTAAAACATGGAATTGTCACCCAGTTGTGATCTTGCGTGCCAAGCAGCGGAGCCGCTTTTGAGGGCGGCTCCGTACAGTCCTGTTAATGCACTTGTTGCCAGATCGATGAGGTAATCGTGCCGGGAATGAACAGACCGTCGTTGCCTGCCTGGGCGACGAGTTTCTGAAATGGCACATCGTTCTGGATCTTTGTGCGCGACTGATCCCAGTCGCTCAACGTGTCGTATTGCGCACGCAGAACGAAATGTCCCATTGGCCCGCCGAGCTGGGTCAAAATCGTGGCTTCGGTGCCCGTCAGTTTTTTCACTTGCCTGACGAGGGTATGGAAGTACTCGTTGGCTTCCATGTTTTTCCCGGGAGCTACCATGAACGAAATTGTCGTAATGATCATTTTCGTGATCTCCTGAAGTTTGGGGGAATGAGGCGCGGCCGCGGTATCGCGGGGGCGCTTACTGATGTGGGGCGAGGCGGCTCACTCGAGCCCGAACGCGCTCACCGAACATGGAACGGGACGCTACGCCCGGACGCGTCGGCAGGGCAAATCACATTTTTGACCACACATTGATGGTTGCATTCCCTGTGGACTACCGGCGAGATAGCGCAATCCAGCAATCAAGTGAGCGTTCTCGCGACCATGACAGATATTCTTACTGAACTTGCAGCCAAACTTGGGACCCGGATGGCGCTGGTTGATGACCGGCCGGACGGGCATTTGGTGAAATGGAGTTTTGCCGAGCTGGAGGCGAACGCCAACCGGCTGGCTCGGCTCTTGATTGAGCTTGGCGTGAAGCCGAACGACCGGGTGCTGTCATGCGGGCAGAATTCGTGCTGGCTGGTGGCGATGACGAATGCGGTGCGCAAGATCGGTGCCGTCGGGGTGCCGCTGAACTACCGGCTGACGCATGAGGAGGCGAGTTACGTCGTCGACAATTCGGACGCGGTGGTGGTGTTTGCGGATGGCGAGTTTGCTGATTTGTTCGCGAAGATCAGATCTGAGACACCCAAGGTGCGCGAGGTTCTGATTTTTGACGGGGCGCCGCTGGCGGGGCAGACGCGGGTGGAACCGCTGCTTGCCAAACTGTCCCCCTCCCCACCGGAATTGCGCGAGGCGGCGGGCGAGCCAATGACGATGATCTATACGTCAGGCACGACGGGCAAGCCCAAGGGAGCGGTGCGCTCGTCTTTGGGGAATGCGGCGCAGTCGGCGGCGCTGTGGGGCGAGATCGGGTATCGGCCTGGCGACGTCTATATCACGACCGGGCCGCTCTATCATTCGGGGCCGGGCGGGTTTCTGGCAACGTCGATCCGGCAAGGGCACAGTTGCGTGCTGCAGCACAAATATGACGAAGAAGACTGGCTGCGGCTGGTCGAGAAATATCGTGTCACTACAACGTTTGCGGCACCGACGCCGATCCGGCGCATCTGCCAACTGCCCGATTCGGTTTTTTCCAAGTATGACGTCAGTTCGATGGCGCGGATGGTGGCGAATGCGGCACCGTGGTCTTTTGCGCTGAAACAGCTGTATTTGTCGCGCTTTCCCAAGCTTTCGCTGTTTGAGGTTTATGGCTCGACCGAGCTTGGCATCAATACGTTGTTGCGGCCGGAGCATCAGCTGTCGAAGCCGGGATCGTGCGGCAGACCGGCCGCGGGCGTTGAGATCATGCTGTTCGACGACGAGGGGGCGGCGGTCACGGCGGTACAGACCGAGGGCGAGCTTTACGTGAAAAGTGCCAACATGTTTTCGACCTATCACAAGGCGCACGACAAGTTCATGGCCGACCGGCGCGATGGCTGGCAGACGGTGGGCGACATCGCGTATCGTGACGAGGAGGGCTTTTACTATATCTGTGACCGCAAGAAGGACATGATCATATCCGGCGGCGTGAACATTTATCCGGCCGAGATCGAAGCGGCACTCGAGGCGCACGCCGACATCAACGACGTCGCCGTGTTCGGCATTCCCGACGAAGAATGGGGCGAGGCGGTACACGCGATTGTGGTCGTGCGCACGGGCGCCGCGCTTTCCAAGGAGCAGATCACCGCGTTCGCGCGGCAGAGTCTGGCGGGTTATAAAGTGCCACGCAGCATTTCGTTCATGGACGACATCCCGCGCACGGGATCAGGGAAAATCCTGAAGCGCGATCTGCGCAAGCCGTTCTGGGCTGGGCGGGCGAGCCGGGTGTAAGGCCCTCAACCGTCTTGGCCCGCGAAGGGCGGCGATCCACCTTCTCCCGCACGCGGGCGAAGGGCTTGCTATTTTGCTAGCGCCACTCGCTTTGGGCGAAAGGCTAAAAGTTTGGAAAGCCCTTCGCCCGCTTGCGGGAGAAGATGGCGCGCCGCCCTAGCGGCATAACGGATGCGGGGTTGCCGGCTTTGGCTTTCGCTTTGATCTCGCGGGCTGAGTGCCCCACATGATCTTTCAAGAAACGGCTGGCGGCGCTGGCTTGCGAAAAGCCTAGCAGGGACGCAAGCTTTTCGCCGGTTGTGCCGTCATGATTGATATGGTCCTCGACGATTTTGACCCGCACATCATAGACGATTTTTTTGAACGTTGTGCCGTGTTCGGCAAGACGGCGCTGAAATGTACGCGGCGTGTGTTTGAGCAGGGAAGCGACGCGCTCGGCCGATGCTTGACCCGACAGAAGCAGCGGCCGCACTAACAGCGCCACTCTGGCCGGCAGCGCCGCTTCAGGTTGGGGAGCGCCAGCGTTGAGCATCGACTGCACCATCGCATGAACAGGCGAAGCGGTTACCGAGATTAATGCTTCGAAGTCTCTCCGGGGTGCAACAATTGCGTTCTTGTCTTGGTTGAACGAGACGTTGCAGCCGAATGCACGTTCATATTCGCTTTTGGGGGAAATGGATTCGTGTTCGAATTGAACTTGCGCGGGGCACCATTGCGGACCGGCGAGTAAGCGGCAAAAGCGCAGCATCATCAACAGCATCGATTCTGAATATTGCCACGGTGGGTACTGACTCGCTGCCAAGACTTGAAAGCGGATGAAGCTGTGCGTGCGTCCCGGAACAAATGTAAAGAGCACACCCGAGTTAAGCAACAATGCGTGGCGGGCTGCATCAATCACGACTTCGCTTAGAGTTTCGCAATGCGCAATGGCGACCGCCAAAGCAGCAAATGATTCGTGATCCGCCCGCGCACCCAGCAACAAGCCAAAATCGTTGCGCCCGGTCGCGACCGAGGCGTACTCGACTGCATCCGCGATTTTACCAGATGGAACAAAGCCTCCGGAACGGTTCACGGCTTCAGGGTCGAGACCCAGCTTGCGGAGTATCGCGCTCCCTCTGACGCCATTTCGCGCTGCAAGTTCAAGCACCGAGCGCACCACAATGCTGCGGCCAAAATGTTGCACAGTGCGTTCTCCCAATGTGTTTTGCCTGTTACCGACTTATGCGCGAACAATCATTGACCGGTTGCCTTTCGACTCGATTGCGGCACCGGCTCCGGCGCTGTTCCATTTTGCCGAAGGAAGCGGCTAACTGCGCTCGATTCAGAAAAGCCCAGGATGGGTGCAAGCTTGGTCACAGTCATCGTTTTGTCTCTCATGTAATCGCGCGCGAGCCGTAGACGCGCTTCGGTGACTATCTGCTTGAGCGTCGTGCCGCGTTCAGCAAGCTGCCTCTGCAAGGTGCGGGGCGTCATGGAGAGATGCCGGGCAATTTGGGCTGCGCTGGCATCGCCCGTAGGCAATAGGGGCGGCAACAGCGCGTGTATTTGTTCGCGCAAATCCTTTTGGTTCGCGCGGTCGTACTCTTTCAACATTTGCTGAGTGAGGCGCATAATGCGGCCGTCGTGGGGAGTTATGCGCCGTTCAAAATCTCGACTCGAAGCGACGATGCAATTCATTTCACTTCCAAAATTGACGGGACAGCCAAAGACACGCCGATACGATTCACGGGCCGTCGAGGATTCGTGCTCAAACATTACCGAGATGGGACACCATTGGGGACCCAACATGGTCCGCCAAAAGTGCACGGTCATAGTGAGAAGGGTTTCCATGTATTGAAGCTGCGGATATTTTCCGTGGGCGAGGACTTCAACACGCAAACGATTGCGGTCCCGGTCCGGCACTATGGAATAGCGCAGAGCGGAGTTATGACGGTGGTTGAATTGCGCGACTGCGGTTATCGCTTCGTTCATCGATACGCAGTGCTCCACAAGAATGCCAACCGTACCCAGAATGCGATGATTGTTGTTCATTCCGAGTGTCAAACCGAAATCCTTTCGGTTTGTTAAGATCGCAGCATAGGCGACGGCGTCCACAAGCTTCGACGACTCAATCCAAACGCCCGTTTGATCCACGGTGTGCGCATCAAGCTCGATTTCGGCAAGAATGTCAGCCGGTGCAATGCCGTACGTTTCGGCAAGGATTAGAATTCTCTTCAAGAGAAAACTGCGAGCGAAATGTTGCAAAGTCGCATTCCATGGATGGTAAGTAGGCTTGGCGCGATTTGTCAAATTATTGGCGCGTTCGGTCAACCCCGAATCTCGCGCCTAGTTTACTCTTTCCACATCTGCCTAAGGTAATGGTGTGGGCCAGTCCGGACCGGATTGGGGTGACCCGCTTTCGGCGTTTATCGGAACGGGTCGCTTCTCCGCCAAGCGGGTCGCTTGATTCAACAATAGTCAGGTTTCAGCAATGAGTGATTTCCTATCGCCGGAACAAGTCCTGGCATTTGGCCGTCAGGCCAACGCGCTTCTAGAAATACATAAGGCTCTGCCTACACCGGAGAATTACGAACTTTGGTTTGCGTACGCCGCTCAACGCAACGAGGCGTTGACGGCTGCCCTTGACGAGGCGGTGAAATGCGGCCGGGCTTGCGACCTCAACCACAGCCGCGTTTTGCACGCGCGATTTTTTGGACAGGGCTCAAGCGAGACGATTGAGGAAATCGGCAACCAATTGACCGACGAATTGCAGAAGCTGACCGATAGTATCGAAGAGTCGAGTACGCACACGGCGGCTTACGATAAAACGTTGACGCACGCAGGGGCCGAACTCGAAAAAGGGACGCCGGACATCAAGTCGATCGTGCAGCGTCTGTCGGCGGCGACGCGCGCGGTACAGGTGCGCAACAAGGGTCTCGAAGAGCAACTTCAGAATTCGGCCAAGGAAGTCGATGGGTTGCGCACCCGGATGGAGACAGTGCGCAAAGAGAGTCTGACCGACGCGCTGACGGGACTGGCGAACCGCCGCAGCTTTGACGAGGCCGCTCAAAAGGCCGTCGATGACTCGCTGAGGGAGGGAAAGCCCTTCAGTCTGATTATCTCGGACATTGATCACTTCAAGAAATTCAACGACACCTATGGGCATCCGGTCGGCGACCAGGTTCTGCGCTTGGTGGCGCAGTGTTTGAAGACCAATGTAAAGGGCAAAGATGTGGCGGCGCGCTTTGGCGGCGAAGAATTCGTCGTGATCCTGCCCGAGACGAGTTTGAGTAACGCGACCGCCGTGGCCGACGACATTCGCAA
>JANOFD010000651.1:0-3220 GCA_031413455.1 Rhodobiaceae bacterium | reverse complement strand
CCCTCCCAACGTCTGGAAATGAACAGCGGCATCAGAAGGTGAAAATCGCCATAATCATGCGAGGCAAATGCGAAAGGCGCCAGACACTCTTCCTTGACCGTGATGCCAAGCTCTTCGTTGAGTTCGCGGATCAGCGATTGCTCGGGGCGTTCCCCCGTTTCGATTTTACCGCCGGGAAACTCCCACAAACCGGCCATCGATTTACCGGCCGGCCGCTCCGCCAGAAGCACGCGGCCATCACTGTCGATCAAGGCACACGCGGCAACCAGGACAAGCTTGAATTTCCGGTCAGTCATAAAACCTTAACTGCGATAATCGCCGTTGATGTTGATGTAACCATGCGTCAGGTCGCAGGTCCACACCCCGGCTGCACCCTTGGCAATTCCCACATCGATATCGATCTCGATTTCACCGCGCTGCATATACCGCACCATCAGCGCTTCGCTATAGTTGGGGTCGCGCAACCCCATCGTCGCCACACGATGACCGCCGAACTTGATCGAGAGCTTATCGCGATTGGCGGCCTCGCCGGATTTGCCCACCGCCATTACAACCCGGCCCCAATTGGCATCGCCGCCCGCGATCGCCGTTTTCACCAGCGGCGAATTGGCAACCGACAGCGCAATCTTGCGCGCCGCGGCCGTAGTCTCAGCCCCCGATACATTGATACGAATGAGTTTACTCGCACCCTCACCGTCGCGCACAACCTGAACCGCCAGGTCCTGCAGCAACCCGTTCAGCTTGATGCGAAACTCATCAAGCCGCTTGTCGTTGGCCCGCTGCACGGGATTGTGCCGCGCGCCCTTGCCTGTTGCAAACATCAACAGCGTGTCGCTTGTCGATGTGTCGCCATCGACAGTGATCGAATTGAAACTCGTCTCAACGCCTGCCACCAACAACGCCTGCAGCACGTCTTGCGGGATCGTCGCGTCCGTAAAGACAAAGCTCAGCAACGTCGCCATATCGGGCGCGATCATGCCCGAGCCCTTGGCGATCCCGTTGATCTTGACAATCTGCCCATCGATGAGCGCCGACGCCGTCGCCATTTTGGGAAACGTATCCGTCGTCATAATGGCTCGCGCCGCCTGCTCCCAGGCCGTGGCCCCGGTATTCTCGTAAATCTCGGGCAAGACAGAGGTCAGGCGCCTGACCGGCAAAGGTTCGCCAATCACACCGGTTGAGGCAATGAACACCTCGTGCGGCTTACAGCCAGCCAACGCCGCCATGCTGTCCGCCGTCGCTTTGACCGCCTCAGCCCCAACGCGTCCGGTAAAGGCATTGGCATTGCCCGAGTTCACAACCAGCGCCCGCGCCGATTTTTCCGCCAACGCCGAGCGGCACCAATCGACCGGCGCCGACGCTGTCTTCGACTTGGTCAACACGCCGGCAACAGCCGTTCCTGGCGCCAGCACCGCCATCAGCACGTCCGTCCGTCCGGCCTTCATAACGAATACCGGCCGCACCCGCAGCCAGCCGCACACCAGATATCGGCGGCAATTTTGCCAAAGATTTGGGCGCGAGCGGAGAAACCTGATGCAAGTCTTTGGCGGCTTTTGGGGCCGCTTCCGGCACAGATTTGGCTAAAGCCTTATCCTTCAAAGTCTTGCCCGCGGTCGGGGCCATAGCACGTCCCTTTCGCGTGAGATCTGGCCACAACCCGTGCCAGCGACTCCGCACAACTACAATTGTCAGTACCCGTCCTATTGCAACCGGTCAAGAATGGCTGATTTCAGCGGATTCGTAACTTACATCGTTAACAATCTGACCGCCTCAAATCGGTATCGCAGCAATGTGACGCCAGTCATGGACGATTTCCAGCTTTAACAATGTTCTAGCATCCATGGTGTGTAGTAGGTTGCAATGATGTGGCGCCGTTCATCGACAGCAAAATGGATCCTCAGCCTGTGGCTGACGGCGGCGCTCGCCTTGGCGCCGGCAGCAACGGCGAGCGCCGAATGCATGCCCAGCAAGGCGCAAACCCACGAGTCCATGGCGCACGACCAGCAGGCACCTTGCGACACGCCCTGCAATCATTGTGATGGCGACGTCGAACAACAACCTTGCCAAGGCCACTGCACCGGCGTGATGGTTTCGATCGCACCGTCGGCGGCAGAGTTCACGCCCCAAACGCTTCTGGCACGCGCTCTGGCGCTTAGCGCCTATTCGCCACTTGCGACCGCCCGCCCGCCCGACACGCCACCACCCCGATCATTTCCTGTCTGAATTTTTGCAAGTGACCGCCCTGCCCCTTCACGGCAGGACCCGCTGACTGTCTATCGGACATGGAATCGAAAAATGACTTTCTCAATTTCCGGACGCTTGGCGTCCATCGCCGCCGCAATTGTTGCACTCGTTTCCCTGAGCGCCTGCGGTAAGCCCGCATCGCCCTATATTTTTTCAACCGTTCAAAGCGAAATCTCGATGGCGGGCGAGGCCATCATAGATGTTCGCCTGCTCCATCAACCCACTGGAAAGCCGGTCGTAAACGCCGTGATCTTCGAGACACGCTTTGACATGGAACCCGACGGCATGGGCGGCATGACCGCACCCGTCAGCGCGCAAGGCTCGCCCGCGCCCGGGATTTATCGCTTTACCGTCGCACCGACAATGGCTGGCCGCTGGGAATTGAAACTCAGCGCCAAAGTGCAAGGCGAGGCTGAGACCGTAAACGGTTCAGTCGTCGTGACGGCACAGTGATCTCATGCGCAACACATGGATATTGGCTGCCTCGGCGCTGGTGCTGATCGCGGCCGGTAGTGCAGCATGGTGGCTGTGGCCCGCACACAACGACATGCAAACCGGGCGCGTCCTGTACTATCAGGCCCCCTCTGGCGCGGCAGAGTTCTCGCCTGTGCCCAAGAAAGATGCGCAAGGCCGTGACTTCGTGGCCGTGCGCGCAGCAGGCGAACCCGGACCGCAGACGCAACGGCAGGTCAAGTACTACCGCAATCCGATGGGCCTAGCCGACACCTCGCCCACCCCGAAGAAAGACTCGATGGGGATGGAGTACATCCCCGTCTACGCCGATGAAACCGATATGCCCGGTACAGTGAAGATCAGCCTCGACAAGGTTCAGCGGTTGGGAGTCCGCACGGCGATGGTGGCGCGACAGGTACTCAACGAAAGCGTGCTGCTCAGCGGCACCGTGACAGCCGACGAGCGGCGGCAAAGCGTTGTCAGCCTGAAATTCAAGGCATGGATTGCAAAGCTGCATGTTGCA
>JANOFD010000650.1:0-3711 GCA_031413455.1 Rhodobiaceae bacterium | reverse complement strand
TTTGTGCCTCGAGTGTGGAGATGATGGTGATCGGGCGCGCCTTGCCGGATTTTCGCGAGAGAGCGGGCAGCGCGTCGATCGCGGCGTGCGCCGAGCCGAAACGCTCGATGGCGGCCCAGAACGTGACCGGACCCACGCTGTCGCTGCGGATAAGGCGCAGACGCGCGAGGCGTTCGGCGGATGACTTGGAGGTGTCGCTCATGGCGGGAGGTTTCGGGCGAGACTTTGGCGAAAGTATGTTGGATTGGACCAAGTTTGTCGCAATGCCTGGGTTCGTTGCTACAATCGAAGACTCGATGTGCTAATTCGCTTCGACAGTTGTCTTTTGCCCGGACAGCGGTACCACGCCGAAGGCTCGTGCGCCGGGATTGGGTGTGCGTTTCATGATGATGGCTACATGTCCCTGAAAATCTTCGCTGAATACATAACTGCGTTCCTGCCAAAATGCGGCGCCGCCTGGTGTATTGACCAGGTTCATCATCAGTGCTTCCCAGCCAACCCACAAATGCTGTGACAGTGCACCATCCCGCCACTGATAAAAGGCGTTCTGCGAGTGGGAAAGGAACGCCATCATGGTGCAAACGAATTGCGCCTTTTCCGCGGGAGTCAAGGATGAGAGATCAACAAATCCCTTGGCTGATGTTGCGAGTGCGGAGGCATTGCCGGATAGTGACAAATACCAGGTTGCATAATTGTCGTGGACGGACTGGGCTGTGGCGGAGCGTACAGCCTTTGCGCTCTGGCGGATTTGGAGGCCGACGAATATCAGCGAAATGATGACGCCGGTCGCGGCGACAGTTTGGCTGACGAAATTGAGCACTTCGAAGTTCATGGTGGTGCCTTTCAACGGGCGCAGCGGTGATCGATTTGATAAGGCACGATGCCAGCTCAGGCAACCCAGTGGTTAGAGCTCTCAGGTCCGTGCCCGGGTCCCCGGTCATTCGTTTACTGCAGTTGCAACGCCAGGGGGTGTGTTAGCAGGGCGCGGTCGATGGTGAGGAGTTGCATTGATTCGACTTTGCATTGGGCGAGGAGCAGGCGGTCAAATGGATCGCGAGTTAGCGGTTGGGGTTCGACGGAGGAGAGCACGTGTTTGGCGTCGATGACTAAGAGACCCATGCCAATCCCTGCGATGAGTTCGGGTAGTTTTTCTGGAGGCTGCGCGAGATCGAGTTTTTTGAGCCGCCATTTTATTGCGATCTCCCAGAGGCTGGCCACGCTGACGTAGATGTCAGCCTCGGGCGACACGAGGATGCGCTTCACCTGCGTGCTGAGTGCCCGGTTTCCTTTCTCGATCGCGGCGAGGAGGATCTGTGTGTCGAGCAGAACCTTCATTTCCCAGGCAGCGGTCGAAGCAAGAAGTCCTCAGGTAAAGGTGCATCAAAATCGTCAGCGATGCGCAAAATGAGCTTCTTGATCTTGTATTTGCGCTTGAACTCGCCAATCGCTTGCCAGCGTAAACCGCCTTTGGGTTTGTGCGGTACCAAGTCGAGCACCGGTTTGCCGTTGCGCGTGACAATAATTGTCTCACCATCCTCCACCTCGCGGGCAAGTTCGGTTAGGCGGTTTTTCGCATCGCGGATTGAAACGGTTTTCATTCTTGGAAATGTAGCTACATGTGGCTACAAAGTCAAGCGAGAATCCCGGCGCGTGGCAGGTTGCGTCTCATTCCGGTTGCCTGCTGGATTAAGTCTCATTGGCACCGAGATACATATCGGCATCGAACGGATATAGTGGGCGTTTGATGCGCGTGTAGTTGAACAGCTTGAGATCGGAAGCGGTGCAGCCGTCGCCGTCGCACATGACGATGTGTTTGGCGATTGGCTCGAAGCCTGCGCGGAAATGTTGACGCGACTTGATGAGGACGTATTTTTTGCTGCGCGGGTCGATGCCGCAATGGGTGAATACTCCCAGATCGTAAGGCTCGCTGCGCTTTTCCGAGATCACGATCAGCATTTTTCCCGTGTCGAGGACGGCGGTGTGTCCCATGCGAATTATGCTGCCGGTGGACATGGGGCCGGTGACCTTGAACTCGCCGTCGGTGATGCATTTTACCCGGCCGGAAACTTTGAGCGGTTTGCCCTTCAGGCCCATGGCAGGCATGTCGACTTTGCCGCCGAGGTCGAGCGTTATTTCGCTGCCGATGCCGGCCTCGATCATTTGTCTGACGCAGGCGGGGTCGCAGATCGGGCCGGCGCACACATCTTCGAGGCCTTGCTTGATGGCTTCCTCGATTACGCTCATCACATCTTGCGTGCCGCCGGACGCGGTGTTGTCGCCGTGATCGGCCATCACAATCGGGCCATCCTTGAGAGCTTTGGCACGCGCGACCTGCACCGATAGCGGTTCGGGATGAAAGAGAAAGCCCTCGCGCTTTTCCCATGCCGTATCCAGGATGCGGTTCAAGATCGTTTCGCCCTCGGCGGTTCGCTTGTCGCAAACGATGACGGCCGAGAGCGCAAGGTGCGGGATGTCGGCCTGCGGGAAACCACCGAAGACGGAAGCGTTCAGGACTTGGCCGGACTCCTCCGCCTCGTTGGCCAGGCCCATCAGCGTCTTCATCGGTTCGCGCGACGGCGTATGAACCAAGGTGCTGCTCATGATCGGCCTACTGCCCCAGACCATGGCCGGTTTGATTTCGCCCGAGAGCGCACGCATCAAGGTGCGGCCCGCACGGCGCGCGGTTTCAGCCATGTCGATGTGCGGGTAGGTGCGATAGCCGGTGATGATCGTCGCGCCTTTGACCATCGCGTCGGTCATCTGGGAATGGAAATCCAGCGCGACGGCAATCGGTACATCGGGCGCGATCTTGCGAATGCGGTTCAACAACTCGCCTTCGCCGTCATCGTATTGCTCGGTCACCATTGCGCCGTGTAACGCCAACAACACGGCATCGCAGCCTTTCTTGATCTCTTCGATGATCGCTGTTGCCATCTCTTCGAAGGCGGCTTGTGCCACCAGGCCCGAAGGGTGGGCGTTTGCCGCCATCGGCACGGTGAAAACGGCGCGGGCCTTGCGCGCGACATCGATGAAGCCGCCGAGGGAGGTGTTGGTGCCTTCGGCCTCTGCGATTGCAAGCGGGCCGCTCAATGCGCCTTTGCGCGCGAACGAGGCGATGGGCGTTGCAAGCGGCGAAAAAGTGTTGGTTTCGTGCATCATCATTGCGATGACGAATTTCTTGGTCATTTAAGGCTGCTTCTTCTCGCCGATGCGGGGTTCTTGGCCCGCGCGCAGGCGGGCTATGTTTTCGCGGTGGGTGATGAAGATCAGGGCTGCCAGCACGGCAGCGCCGGCGGCGTAGATCCATGGACCGATGAGGAGCATATAAATCGGGGACGCTGCGGCGGCCACCAGGGCTGCGAGCGATGAGGTGCGCCAGATGAGGGCGACGATGATCCAGGTGGCGAAGCCGAGGAGGGCGACGGGAAGATTGAGAGCGGCGATAATGCCCGCGCCCGTCGCGAGGCCTTTGCCGCCTTTGAAATTGAGCCACACCGGGAAAATGTGGCCTGTAAAGGCGCCGAGTGCTGCTGCCATTGCCGCGATGTCGCCGAAATTCTTGGCGAGGAGCACGGCGATGACGCCTTTGCCGACATCACCTATGAGGGTGAGGGCCGTGGCGAGCTTGTTGCCGGTGCGCAGGACGTTGGTGGTGCCGACATTGCCGGAGCCGATCTGGCGAATGTCGCCGAGATTGAACAGGCGCGCGAC
>JANOFD010000649.1:0-3618 GCA_031413455.1 Rhodobiaceae bacterium | reverse complement strand
GATAAGGATCGCATCTTTACAAACTTGTATGGTGCGCATGACTGGCGGCTGGCTGGTGCGCGCAAGCGTGGCAATTGGGATGGGACCAAGGCGCTGATCGAGAAGGGCCGCGACTGGATCATCAGTGAGATGAAGAACTCCGGCCTGCGCGGGCGTGGCGGTGCGGGCTTTCCGACGGGACTGAAGTGGTCGTTCATGCCGAAGGTTTCAGATGGACGCCCGTCTTATCTGGTGGTCAATGCGGACGAGTCCGAACCGGGCACCTGCAAAGACAGGGACATCATGCGGCACGATCCGCATACGTTGCTGGAGGGCTGTCTGCTGGCATCGTTCGCGATGGGTGCACATGCCTGTTACATCTACGTGCGCGGCGAGTTCCGGCGTGAGTATCAGCGCCTCGATGCGGCGATTCAGGAGTGCTACGACGCGGGACTGTTTGGGAAGAACGCCGCGGGCTCGGGATGGGACTTTGATTGCTACGTGCATCACGGCGCCGGCGCTTACATCTGCGGCGAAGAAACGGCGCTGCTTGAAAGCCTTGAAGGCAAGAAGGGCATGCCGCGGTTGAAGCCGCCATTCCCGGCCAATGTCGGGCTCTATGGTTGCCCGACGACGGTCAACAATGTCGAGTCGATAGCGGTTGCGCCCGAAATTTTGAGACGTGGAGCGGCGTGGTTCTCGGCGCTTGGCCGGCCGAATAATACGGGGACGAAGGTTTTTTGCATTTCCGGGCACGTGAACAAACCGTGCAATGTTGAAGAGGAAATGGGAATTCCGCTGCGCGAATTGATCGAGCGTCATGCGGGCGGGGTGCGCGGCGGTTGGGACAATTTGGTGGCGATCATTCCGGGCGGCTCATCGGTGCCGCTGTTGCCTAAAGCCACGTGCGACACGGTGCTGATGGACTTCGACAGTTTGCGCGACGTGAAGTCGGGCCTGGGAACGGCGGCGGTGATCGTGATGGATCGATCCTGCGACGTTGTGAAAGCGATCGCGCGCTTGGCGCGGTTCTACAAACATGAATCCTGCGGCCAGTGCACCCCGTGCCGTGAGGGTACGGGCTGGATGTGGCGGGTGATGGAGCGCTTGGTAACGGGCGACGCCGAGCCAAAGGAAATCGACTTGTTGCTGGAAGTCACCTATCAGGTCGAAGGTCACACGATTTGCGCGCTCGGCGATGCGGCGGCGTGGCCCATTCAGGGATTGCTGCGCCACTTCAGGCCGGAAGTAGAGCGGCGTATCAACGCCAAGCGCGCGGGCAAATCCGCTGCGCTCGTAGCGGCGGAGTGAGGGGATGACGAAACTTATCGTCGATGGAAAAGAGATTGAGGTCCCAGCCGACTTCACGTTGCTGCAAGCGTGCGAGGCGGCAGGGGCTGAGATTCCGCGTTTCTGTTATCACGAGCGGCTGTCGATTGCCGGCAATTGCCGGATGTGTCTGGTTGAACTGAAGGGCTCACCAAAGCCGGTCGCGTCGTGTGCCTGGGGTGTGCGCGATTGCCGGCCGGGAGCAAACGGCGAGCCGCCCGTCATCAATACGGCATCGCCGATGGTGAAGAAGGCGCGCGAAGGGGTGATGGAGTTCCTGCTGATCAATCACCCGCTGGACTGTCCGATTTGCGACCAGGGCGGCGAGTGCGATTTGCAGGATCAGGCGATGGCGTATGGCCACGCCAACTTCAATCGCTATGATGAAAACAAGCGGGCCGTAACTGACAAGAATATGGGACCGCTGATCAGCACGATCATGACGCGCTGCATCCATTGCACGCGCTGTGTGCGTTTTGTGGCGGAAGTGGCGGGCGTTGATGAGATCGGCGCCACCGGGCGCGGTGAAGACATGGAGATCACGACCTATCTTGAAAAGTCCGTGTCCTCGGAGTTGTCGGGGAACGTGATTGATCTGTGTCCGGTCGGCGCATTGACGTCCAAGCCCTACAAGTTCAATGCGCGACCGTGGGAGCTGACTAAAACTGACTCCATCGATGTGATGGACGCGGTGGGGTCTGCGATCCGTGTCGATACGCGCGGGCGCGAAGTCATGCGGTTCCTGCCGCGGGTCAACGAAGAGGTCAACGAGGAGTGGATCTCGGACAAGACCCGCTTTGTCTGGGATGGATTGCGGCGTCAGCGGCTGGACACGCCCTATATTCGCAAAGGCGGAAAGCTTCAGCCGGCGACGTGGCAAGAAGCTTTTTCCGTGATCGCGGATCGCTTTCGTACTGTGCGGCCGGAGCGGATGGCTGCCCTTGTTGGTGATTTGGTCAGCACCGAGGCGGTCAAGGCGCTCAAAGATCTGATGGTGTCGCTTGGCGTCGCGAGTCTTGATTGCCGCCAGGATGGGGCGAAGCTTGGACATGGTCCACGCCAAGGCTATTTGTTCAATACGACAATCGCCGGGATCGAGACTGCGGACGCGTTGCTGCTGGTGGGAAGCAACCCGCGCTGGGAAGCACCGATCATCAACGCACGGATTCGTAAAGCCTGGTTGCGCAATGACCTGAAGGTCATGCGTATCGGGCCGCAGGTTGACCTGACCTATCGGGTGAGCGAACTTGAGAACAATCCTGCCGATCTTGCCCATATTGCGTTGGGCAAGCACAGTGCCTTTGATGTATTGAGAACCGCCAAGCATCCGATGCTTATTCTGGGCCAAGGGGCGCTGACGCGGCCGGATGGCGCGGCGATTCTGGCCGCCTGCGCGCAGATTGCGCGTAACACCGGCATGATTGGACCCGCGGGCGATGGCAGTTGGAACGGCTTTAACGTTTTGCACACCGCGGCTGCGCGTGTGGGTGCGCTGGATGTCGGCTTTCTCCCACATAAAGGCGGCAAGGACACTATCGCTATTCTGGATGCAGCTTCTCGTGGCGAGATGGATTTCATCTATCTGCTGGGCGCCGACGAGATTGATATGAACCGTCTGGGCAAGGCGTTTGTGGTCTATCAAGGAACACACGGCGACGCGGGTGCCCATCGCGCTGACCTTGTTCTGCCGGGTGCCACTTACACTGAGCAGCACGGAACTTATGTCAACACGGAAGGGCGCGTGCAGCTTTCAAAGCGTGCGAACTTTCCGCCTGGCGAGGCGCGAGAGGACTGGACCATTCTGCGGGCGCTGTCAGATGTCGTCGGCAAGACATTGCCCTATGACGATCTTAATACGTTGCGGCAGGCGATGCTCAATGATGCACCGTCCTGGACGGCACTTGATCGTGCGCCGGTCTGTCCGGGGGCTGAGGCGCCGGTGTGGGCCAGCATTGGTGCCGCAGGAACGATCGCAAAAATGCCATTCGAGTATGCGGTGAAGGACTTCTATCTGACCAACCCGGTTGCGCGCGCGAGCCAGGTGATGGCCGAGTGCAGTTCGCTGTTCGTCAAGCCGCGCCTTGCGGCGGCGGCGGAGTAGGGCGATGGCAGGACTTCAAACCTGGTTTCACGATTTTTACTGGGCGAACCACGTGGTCCTTGACGTGGTGGGTCTGATGGCGATGATGCTGTTGTTCATCGTCCTGCTGTTGATCATGATCGCGTTCATTTTGCTGTTCGACAGGAAAGTGTGGGCGGCGGTACATCTTCGCAGGGGTCCCAATGTTGTGGGTCCTTACGGCTTGCTGC
>JANOFD010000648.1:0-2871 GCA_031413455.1 Rhodobiaceae bacterium | reverse complement strand
CCTTTTTTAGCTGCGACAATTAGTTGTCTTGATTCTGGTAATCTCAATAGTAATTCATTCTCTTGTGATTCATATTCTGCAAAAGCATTCTTTGTAGCCTTTTCAATATCTGCTTTTAAGTCGGTGACGGGCACGCTGATTGCGATGACGCATATTCTGCTGCCGTTCATGGTGCTGCCGGCCTATAGCGTGATGTTGTCGGTTCCGCCGGCGTTGACGCGTGCTGCCATTTCGTTGGGCGCCACTCCGTGGACTGCCTTCTGGCGGGTGTATTTTCCCATGACCTTGCCGGGGGCTGCGGCCGGAGGCTTGCTCGTCTTCATACTGGCACTTGGCTATTACATCACGCCGGCTTTGGTGGGCGGGCGCACGGGCCAGCTGATATCAAACATGATCGAGTTCCATATGAAGACCTCGCTCAACTGGGGACTGGCTGCGGCGCTTGGCGGAATTCTTCTGGGCGGCGTTTTGGTGCTTTACATTCTGTATGCGCGCGTCGTCGGTTTGAACCGGCTGAGGCTGGGCTAGATGGCAGCGTCGAAAAAGAAGTTCGATACGCAGCGGGTGGAAGCGGGGTTTAATCGCTTTTACGCGATCGGTGTGTTGGCGTTTTTGCTGGCACCGCTGTTCGTGATTGTGCCGTTGTCGTTTAACGCCGAACCCTATTTTTCGTTCACTGACAAGATGCTGACCTTGAACCCTGACGGGTTTTCGTTGCGCTGGTATCGCGACATCATCAACAATCCGCAATGGTTGGAAGCGATGGGCAATAGCTTGATTATTGCAATTGCTTCAACAGCCCTTGCGACAGTGTTGGGCACGCTTGCCGCGATCGGCCTGGCACGCAGCAACATGCCGTACCGCGACTTCTTCATGGCGCTGTTGATTTCGCCGCTCGTCGTGCCGATCGTGATTGCGGCGGCAGGTATGTATTTCTTTTATTCAAGCGTCGGCCTGGCGCAAACGACGCTCGGGATCATTTTTGCGCACACGGCGCTGGGTGTGCCGTTTGTGGTGATCACGATGACCGCCACGCTTTCGGGGTTTGACCGCAATCTGATCAAAGCTGCGCTGAGCCTTGGCGCCAACCCGATGACAGCCTTTTATCGCGTGACGTTGCCGCTGGTGGCGCCGGGCATGATTTCTGGCGCCTTGTTTGCTTTTGCCGCTTCGTTCGACGAAGTGGTGACGGTGCTGTTCCTGGGTGGTCCCGAGCAACGCACGATCCCGCGCCAGATGTGGTCGGGCATTCGCGAGCAGATCAGCCCTACGATTTTAGCGGTGGCGACGATTCTGATTATCTTCTCGTCGCTGTTGTTGCTGGCAGTGGAAATGCTCAGGCGCCGGAACGCGGCTCATACACCACAGCGGTAAAAAAAATAGATTCACCACAAAGGCACAAAGAACACGAAGTAGTCACGAAGACGAGATTTTCTCTTGGTGCCTTCTTCGTGTTCTTTGTGCCTTTGTGGTGAATCTTTTTCTGCTTATGCCGCCAACCTGCGTTTGGCTTCGTCGTATTCGCGTTTGAGTTTCGCCACTACGTCGGCGACGGGCACGATGTCCTGGATTTGGCCGACGCCTTGGCCGGCGCCCCAGATGTCTTTCCAGGCTTTCTTTTCCATGTTGCCGCCGGAGCCGAAGTTCATTTTCGACTTGTCGGCATCAGGCAAGTTCGCGGTGTCGAGGCCGGCGGCAATCACTGATGGGCCCAGATAATTGCCGTGCACACCCGTGAACAGGTTCGAATAAACGATGTCTTTGGCCATCGTGTCGACCAGCATCTGTTTGTAGCGCGGGTCGGCGTTGGCTTCGGTCGTGGCGATGAAGCGCGTACCGAGGTAGGCGAGATCGGCACCCATCGCTTGCACCGCCAGGACCGAGGCGCCATTGGCGATCGAGCCGGAGACCAGAATCGTCTTGTCGAACCAGGCGCGCACTTCGGGGACGAGCGCGAATGGCGACAGGGTGCCTGCGTGGCCTCCAGCGCCGGCGCAGACCAGGATCAGTCCATCGACGCCCTCCTGGGCTGCTTTTTGTGCATGGCGGATGTTGATCACATCGTGGAAAACCACGCCGCCGTAATCGTGGGTGGCTTTCACGACCTCGGCCGGTGCGCGCAGGCTGGTGATGATGATGGGAACTTTGTGTTTCACGCAGACTGCCATGTCGGACATCACGCGGTCGTTCGAGGCGTGCACGATTTGGTTTACGGCGAAGGGCGCCGCTTTCTTTCCGGTTTTTTGCTCAAACTCATCCAGCTCGGTTTTGATGCGGGTAATCCATGTGTCGAGCATTTCGGCGGGACGAGCGTTCAACGCCGGAAACGAACCGACGATTCCGGCTTTGCATTGCGCAATGACCAGTTCAGGTCCGGAAACGATGAACAAGGGTGCGCCGATGACGGGAAGCGTCAGTCGGGCTTTGAGGACGGGTGGCAGAGACATGTAGTGAATATCCGTGAGTGTTGAATGGCTTGGTGGTTCAGCGCTTAACGGTTGGGAACAGGGGCGTCCAGTGCGCGCTTTGGTATATCAGATTTGCAGCGGCCCATGCTCCAGTTTTGGCAAGACGTGACGGGCGAAAAGTTTGCATTCGGCCTCGTGCGGATAGCCTGAGAGGATAAAGGCGTCGATGCCGAGGGCGCGATAGGCGTTCAGTTTTGTCAGCACCTGACCGGGGTCTCCGACGATGGCAGCACCACAGCCCGAGCGGGCGCGGCCAATGCCGGTCCAGAGGTTTTCCTCGGTGAAGCCTTCGTCGTCGGCGGCTTCGCGGATTTCGGCTTGGCGGCGTGCACCGGCGGAGGCGTGATCGAGGGAGCGTTTTCGGATCGCCTCGCCAGCGCCGTCGTCGAGGCGTGACAGCAGA